>JAGCNQ010000252.1 GCA_017645845.1 Bacteroidaceae bacterium | reverse complement strand
TTGAGAAAGTTTGATTTGCTGCAGCACCTGACTCTTAGGCAGAAGCATGCTGTCGATGAACGTTACCTGTTCTGTGGCATGCAGTCGGAGTTGTGACTTGCGGGCTGTCTCGAGCAGTTCTTCCTCATAATCGGTTGGTTGCTTTTTCTTCCTCAAATCTGCAATCTGATGCTCTAGGATTTCCTCAGCAAGAGAGAAGTCATAGGCAGCCATTGCTTCTTGTGGTGTGACAGTATAGACAGGTGTCTTCCCACGCTTTTGTGCTGTAGTTGAAAGCGAGAAGCACAGAACGGCAAGTATGACAAACGATTTCTTCATGTATTGACAATTATTTAAATACGAAATAGACGGCGAGAACCAGACAGATAAGTGCAGCCAGATGATTCCAGTGAAGCTGTTGCCCCTGGAAGAGAATATTTGCAATGACGCAGAAGACGATAAGCGAGATGACCTCCTGTATGACCTTCAACTGCATTAACGTGAACGGACCGCCATTACCAACGAATCCAATACGATTCGCAGGCACCAGGAAGCAATATTCGATGCCGGCTATAGACCATGAAAAGAGAATCACGACATAGAGCGGCCAGTTGGAAGATATTCCCGCCTGATTGAGCTTCAGGTGACCATACCAAGCAAGTGTCATAAAGACATTGCTGGTAATTAATAATAATATTGTATAGAGAGAACTCACGGCGTTAAAACATTATTTTGAAAGATACTCATGCATTGCTGCTGCTGCACAGCGACCATCGCCCATAGCAAGGATAACTGTTGCTCCACCACGTACAATGTCGCCTCCAGCAAAGATGGTGGGGATGTTGGTCTGCATACCTTCGTTGACAACGATGGTATTCTTGCGGCCAAGCTCAAGGCCTTGGATTGAGGTCGGAACAATAGGATTAGGACTGACACCGACAGCTACGATAGCCTGGTCGATGGCAATTGTCTCGGTTGCACCGGGGATGGGTACGGGAGAACGGCGTCCGCTGGCATCGGGCTCGCCAAGTTCCATCTTCTGGAGCACCACTTCGGTGACATTGCCTTTTTCGTCGGCATGATACTCGATGGGATTGTGCAGAGTAAGGAACTCAATACCTTCCTCTTTAGCGTGCTTCACCTCTTCGAGTCGTGCAGGCATCTCCTCCTCGCTACGACGATAGGCTATGAAGACACGTTCGGCTCCCAGACGCTTGGCGGTACGGCAACTGTCCATAGCGGTATTGCCACCACCTACAACCATTACGTTCTTTGTCTTCTTAATGGGCGTTGCAAATTCCGGGTTGCTGGCATCCATAAGGTTGACACGGGTCAGATACTCGTTAGAGGACATAATGCCGTTGGAGTTCTCGCCCGGGATATTCATGAAGTTGGGCAGGCCTGCGCCTGAACCGACGAAGATGCCTTTGAAGCCTTCAGCCTCCAGCTCGTCAACAGAGATAGTCTTGCCGACGACACAGTCCTTGACGAACTTGACGCCAATCTTCTCGAGGGCTTGTATCTCAACGTCAACGATAGCATTTGGCAGACGAAACTCGGGGATGCCATATTTCAGCACACCGCCAATCTCGTGCAAAGCCTCGAAGACGGTTACATCATAACCAGCCTTAGCCATATCGCCTGCGAAGCTCAAACCGGAAGGACCAGAACCGATGACAGCAATCTTCTTGCCGTTCTTCTTAGCCACTTCGGGCAGAGCCATCTTGCCGCTTTCGCGCTCGTAGTCTGCAGCGAAGCGTTCCAAGTTGCCGATAGCGACGGCTGGCTCGTTCATCTTCAGATGGATGCACTGTGCTTCGCACTGCTTTTCCTGAGGACAGACACGTCCGCAGACAGCGGGTAGGGCAGAGGTGCTCTTCAGCACTCGAGCTGCACTCAGGAACTCGCCGCGCTCGATGTTCTTGATGAACGAAGGGATATTGATGCCTACGGGACAGCCCAGCATACAAGTCGGTTTGGGACAGTCGAGACAGCGCTTTGCCTCTGTCATAGCCTGCTCGACGGTGAGGCCTTGGTTCACTTCCTCCAGGCGAGTCGTAGCACGATAGACAGGATCTAACTCAGGCATCTTGCATCGTTCGATACTAGTACGTTCCTTACCTTTCATTGACTTGCGGAGTTCCTCGCGCCAAGGAGCATTGCGGTCAGTAAGTTCTGATAAGGGAGTCGATGTATCCATGTTGTCTGCATTGGGAATAGCAGGATGTGATTCGCTTTTTTGAATATTAGCCGAACAAACAGTCTTGCCTTCCAATGCTGCCTGATAGGCCGCCATTGCCTCTAGTTCTTCTGCCTTGAAGGCACCGCTGCGCTGCATCATCTCGTTGAAGTCAACCTGATGACCGTCGAACTCCGGGCCGTCAACGCAGACGAACTTCGTCTTGCCGCCAACGCTGACACGACAAGCGCCACACATGCCTGTACCATCCACCATTATTGTGTTAAGACTGACATCAGTTGGGATATCATATTTCTTGGTCAGCAGGCAGCAGAACTTCATCATGATGGCAGGACCTATGGCGAAGCATTTATCGACTTTCTCGCGCTGGATGACCTCTTCCATGCCGACGGTCACCACGCCTTGCTTGCCGTAGGAGCCGTCGTCGGTCATGATGATGACTTCATCGCTGGCGGCACGAACCTCGTCTTCAAGGATAATGAGCTCCTTGCTTCGACCAGCAATAACGCTGACGACACGGTTACCGGCAGCTTTGAGTGCCTGGATGATAGGCAGCATGGGAGCTGTTCCTACGCCACCTCCAGCACAAAGGACAGTACCATAGTTTTCAATGTGGGTAGCACGACCGAGAGGCCCAACGACATCTGCGATACAATCACCTTCGTTCAGGGCACATAATTTGCTGGTACTTGCACCAACAGTCTGAATAACAAGGGTGATGGTTCCCTTCTCCTTGTCGCTGCCAGCTATGGTGAGAGGCACACGCTCGCCCTTCTCGTCAACGCGGACGATGACGAAGTGACCGGCCTTGCGTGCCTTTGCAATCAATGGTGCTTCAACGTCCAGACGGAAGACCTTCTCGCTGAACTGAATCTTTCTAACAATCTTATACATACCTTTCTTAGTAATTAAGTCATAAACTTTTTTCATTAGTGTCCCGTTAAGATTGGGAAGAGTTGTTGTAACTTGTTAAATATTAATGTGCTGCGCCGCTATTTGAATTAAACGGATTTGAAATGAAGCATCAGTTTACCATTGAAGAAAGACTGAAATCCTTCTCTCATTTTCAGCTCGTTAGAGTTAGTATGAATGAGAA
>JAGCNQ010000251.1 GCA_017645845.1 Bacteroidaceae bacterium | reverse complement strand
GGAGAAGAAGGACCGTGTTGACGATGCACTCTGTGCTACCCGTGCAGCCATCGAAGAAGGCATCGTGGCTGGTGGCGGTGTCGCTTACATCCGCGCCATCAAGGCTTTGGACGGTATGAAAGGCGAAAATGCCGACGAAACCACAGGTATCCGCATTGTGGAACGCGCCATCGAAGAGCCCCTTCGCCAGATTGTCGAAAACGCAGGACTTGAAGGCAGCGTCGTAGTGAACAACGTGAAGAACGAGAAGGGTGACTACGGCTACAATGCACGTGCCGACCGTTATGAAGACCTGCGCGCTGCAGGCATCATCGACCCCGCCAAGGTAGCACGTGTGGCTTTGGAGAACGCAGCCAGCATCGCCGGCATGTTCCTCACCACCGAATGCGTCATTTGCGAGGCTAAGGAAGACAAGCCCGAGATGCCGATGGGCGGAGCTCCCGGCATGGGCGGCATGATGTAAGCCAATCCCGCAAACTTATAATAGAAGAAGAGCCTCAGGTAAATGCCCGGGGCTCTTCTTTTTTCCTTCAAAGGACTAATCCTTAATCTCTCTTTCTCCTTCGATAAAGGAAACTGCCGATAGCAAGGAGGACAATGAGTGCGGAGACGATGCAAGCCCAGAGGTTTGTCTTGCGCGAGGTAGCAGTGATGGTGTAGTCCTGCGGAATGAGGCGCTCGCCCGTGAAGGGATAGAAGACGGTGCCATCCGCCTGCAGGGTACCGGTGCCAGGGTCTATGACGGTGCCAGGCATCGAAAGGGTGTAAGGAACATTGAACCAGAAGATGTTCAGGCTGTTCAGAAACTCCTTGTTCAGGGCCTGACCGCAAGGCGTGTCCTCGTCGAAGAACATAGCGTAGGCATTGGAGTGGAAGAAGTCACGAAGGGCATCTTCAATATTCACTGCCAGAATATCGTCCCCTTCCGGCAGGAGATAGTTCGCTAGCGAGTCATGCAACTCGATGAACTGCTCACGGCTGACAGGAGGATTGGCGATGGAGTCGTAGTTGGCTACGATAAAGTCGAAGCCTGTCTTGAAGAGGTTATCATTCAGCCACTTGGTAATCTTAGGCTCCATATCGCTGAGTTTCTGTGAAGCCTCAGCGCCGCTCATACCCTCTATCAGATTGGGTTGGCCAGTAAACCAATAGCTTATCTCCGCCTTGTCGGCATAGTCGGTAGCAGGCAGTTTGAATGTATCGCCCACGCAGTAGAAGGTCTCCGTGAAGGTGTATTCGGTATAGAACCAGCGGAACCGCTTGTCCAGCTTGGCTTTCGACCTGAGGCGCACGCCGTTCAGTTGCAAAGGCGTTCGTTCGCACATCTCTTCGACGGTCTCAAAAGCATCCCAAAATGTAGTAGTGACCGTATCCCCTTCGCCAATGTCAGTATGTGTGCTCATAAAAGCATTTGTGTTCAGGCATTCCGGCAGGGGATAAGACCATTTAAGATTGTCTCCTGCCCACATAGAGTCACGCATCTCTTGCAACATCACATTGCTGTAAGTAATATCGCGGAAATTATAGCCAACAAAGTTGCTGTAGCCTTTCCCTTCTATAACGGTTTTCATCACCACTTTCGGCTGATAGCAGGAGGTAAAGAGCAAAGCCACCAACAAACCGTAAACCGTAAACCGTAAACCATAAACCAACTTACTTGTTTTCATAAAGCCTTGATTTTATTTGGGTGTAACTAATTGTTTTCTTGCAATCCTGGCAAAGACGATACTTGTAAACCTCGCGAAGCGTGGAAGCTCCCTCCCAACCTCCCCCGGGGGGAACGAGATTGGCTTTCGCCGTGGGTGCGGCAACATCATATTGCAGATAGATGAAGAAGCCGACAATCCACATAGCTGCCAGAGAGAGCACCGCCCGCACAATGGGTAGGAATTTGACAACCATCCCAGAACCTTTCTCCCCCCCCTTCGGGGCGGCTGGGACGGGACCAAGTCTTCCCATTATCAGGTCTGTCATCTCCTCCGGATTGTCTATTTGGGGCAGGGGCGCTTTTTTCAGCTTCTCAAGTATATCGTCTGTCTTATTCATAACCTAAGTGTTTTAATCGTTCGCGTATCGTTTGGCGGGCTACATACAGGTTGCTCTTCACCTGCTTGGCATCCAGGCCTGTTATCTGTTCCACCTCTGCTGAGGGCAGTCCCTCCATCTGGCAAAGCGTGAACACCAACTTCTGCTTGGGACTGAGTCCCTCGGCCAGCATCCTCACGATGGCTACCCACTCGCTGTTCTCCAGCGTCCGTTGCTCATCGCTGGCGAAGCGTTGCAGCACTCGCTCGTCATCTGGCAAGGGCAGGATGCGGCGCATCTGTTTCAATCGGTCCAGACAGAGGCGCGAGGCAATGGTGTAGAGCCAAGTGGTGAAGGACTTCCGCTGGTCATAGTCGTCGATGTGTTGCCAGACGCGGATGAACGTCTCCTGTACCACATCCTTTGCCTCTTCCTCATCGGCCAGCATCTTCAGCCCCAACGAGAACACCAGCTGCTGATGCTGCTGCACCACCCATCGGAAAGCCTCCCTGTTGCCGTCCTTACATTTTATTATTATGTCACGCTCCGTCTGCACCATTTTCTGTTGTTGCTCTACTCATTATACGACCGAGATAGGGAAAAGTCAAATAGAAATGCTGCAAAGTAACAACAAAAATGCGAAACAGGGCCAATAAAATGCCGAAAAATAACCGGGGAAAGCAGCAAGAAAGAAAAAATGATGCCTTTAGGAAAGATTTTCACAAAATAATTTGGTTTATATTATAAACTTATTTACCTTTGCATCGCAAACCGGTAATGCAACGCCAAATCTGCCCTTACTGCAGAAGGGAAGAGGAGGC
>JAGCNQ010000250.1 GCA_017645845.1 Bacteroidaceae bacterium | reverse complement strand
TCACAATTGAAACTGTCACACAGAGTTAATTAATTTTCATCTAAAAAGCAGATTAACAATGAGATACGATATCAGTAAAGCTTCTGCTCCCAAGATGCCAAGCCTCGGAAAAGGGACAGAATGCATCAAAATCCTGCTTTCGCAGGTATCAAATGACATACGCGAACCCCTTGTTCCGATGTTTTTCCCTATAATTGGCGCACACATCAGCGATTTAAAATTTCTATCTCAAGGCCTCATTGGAAGGTTTTCTGTAGCAAAATGGCCGGTTTATTCATAGAAAAGGCCGTTTCACTCACAGATAAAGGCCCATTCACATAACAAGAAACGAGAATTCACACACACTTGTGTTTGCTGGTTCGAGAAACGAACACTTGCACCCTCCCCGAGCCGACACGTGCACACTCCAGAGGCATTTGGGTTCCGCAACTGCAATTGCACCTTTCTTGCGCTTCAGTAGGTATTCTTAGACTCTTTAGAGCAAAGACGCGCTGATAAGGCGCGGAACAGTTTAAGAGGTTTAAGAGTTAAAAAAAAATAATTATGTACTATGAACTATGCACTATGAACTAAAAAAGTTGTACCTTTGCTGCCGCATACGAGGAAATTAAGAATTAAGAGTTAAGAATTAAAAATACCCCCCTAAACTCTAATTTTCGATTTTGAAATCATTAAATTTGAATTATTCTAAATGAAACGCTATCTATTACCCCTCCTGATGACATTGCTCCTGCCATTCGTGGCAAGTGCAGATGCTGTAAGGATTGGCGGTATTTATTACAATCTGGTATCTAAAATAAAGACTGCTGAGGTTACCAGCAATCCCCAAAAGTATAGGGGTGCGGTCAGAATCCCTGAGTCTGTTACCTATAAGGGTTCCACATACCAGGTGACGAGCATCGCTGACAAGGCTTTCTCTGTCTGCCGCAACCTGACTTCTGTCACCATCCCAGGCAGTGTGGAAAGCATCGGATATGCTGCCTTTTCGGACTGCAGCAATCTGACTTCCGTCAAAATCGGCAAGGGTGTGAAGAGTATCGGTAATTGGGCCTTCTCTTCCTGCCGCAGCCTGACCTCCATCAACATTCCCGAGGGTGTGGAGATTATCGGGGGCTATATCTTCTATAATTGCGAGGCCCTGAGAAATGTCACCATCGGCAATGGTGTGACTGATATCGGCAATTATGCTTTCTGGTCTTGCCGCAACCTGTCCTCTATCAACATTCCGGAAAGTGTGGATAGCATCGGATTCCGTGCTTTTTATGGCTGCCGCAGCCTGACCTCAGTCACCATTCCGGGTAGTGTGTCGGGTATCGGCGAGTCTGCCTTTACTTATTGCGAAGGCCTGACCTCCGTCACCATCGGTGAGGGTGTGAAAACCATCGGCGAATATACTTTCCAGTTCTGCACGGGTTTGACCTCTGTCACCATTCCAGGTAGTGTGACGACCGTCGGCAAGGCGATTTTCCAGTATTGCACGGGTCTGACTTCTGTCACTATCTCTGATGGTGTTCCCATCATCGGGGAATCTGCCTTCCAGAACTGCACAAACCTGACCTCCGTTAACATTCCGGGCAGTGTGACGAGCATCGGATTCCGTGCCTTCTATGGCTGCACGGGCCTGACCTCCGTCACCATCGGTAGTGGTGTGAAGAACATTAAGAGTTCGGTCTTCTATAACTGTTATGGTTTGAGTTCCATTAATATCCCCGAGAGTGTGGAGGAAATCGGTGAATACTCGTTCTTTAATTGCACGGGCCTGACCTCCATCACCATCCCCGATAGTGTGATTAGCGTCGGTAATGCTGCTTTCTCTGCATGCAGCGGTCTGACCTCCGTTACGATAGGCAGGGGTGTGAAGAGCATCGACAACACGACTTTCTCCAATTGTCCCGAGCTGGAAGATGTTTATTGTCTGGCAGAAGAGGTTCCAAAAGTAAACAGTAATGCGTTTGAAGGGTCTTACATCGAATATGCCACACTCCATGTGCCGGCAGGTTCTGTGGAGATCTATAAAGGAAGCAAACCCTGGAGCGACTTCAAGAGCATCGTGGCGATGGAATAAACAAGAAATCAACTCGGTATGCTCGTGGAAGCCAGGGAGATTTTCTGCATCAACGACCACATTGAGGACCTGAGCGAGGTTCAGACGGAGAGGCTCATCGCCTCGCTGCCCGAATGGCGCCGCGAGACGGCTCTGCGGTTCAAACATCTGCAAGGCAGGCGGGAGTGTGCTGTGGGCTATATCGAACTGCTGCGAGGGCTTCGGCTCCGCTTCGGCATCGGCGGTATGCCTGCCTTTGCTTATAACGAGCACGAGAAGCCTTACCTGAAAGAGCATCCCGACATACACTTCAGCATCAGTCATTGCAAGGCGGCGGTGGGGTGCCTGGTTAGCGACCGGCCTTGCGGCCTGGACATCGAATGCATCCGGAAGGCAAAAGATGGTCTGGTCCGCTATACAATGAGTCCGGAGGAGGTGGAGCAAATCTTCTCTTCTCCATTTCCCGACATCACCTTCTCCCGTCTTTGGACACAGAAGGAGGCAGTCCTGAAGCTCTTCGGCACAGGTATCACCGATGACCTGCATCATGTGCTGGAACCCGAGAGGCTACAAGGCATCAGATTGCAAACCATAGAGAATCCGTATAGGGGGTACATTTATACGATAGCAATTAAGAGTTCATAGTGCATAGTTCATAGTTCATAATTCATAGTTCATAGTTTATAATTCATAGTTATGAGGGTGTTGTTTTCTATCTTCTTCTATCTTCTTTTATCTCCTTATGTCTTCCATGTTCAGGCTCAGGTGCAGAAGGTGCCGAACACCGAGAAGAAGTGGGCTTGGCTGGGCTTCGAACGTCCTGCGGGAGCCAACCCGATAGTGCGTCCCGATACGACTAGCCGGTTCTTTTGCCCGATGTGGGGTAGGGTGGCACAATGGGAGAACAGCGAGACGTTCAATCCTGCTGCAACCATCATCAACGGCGGTATCGCCTTGCTCTATCGTGCTGAGGACAACATCGCCCAGGGCATCGGTTCGCGCACTTCCCGCATCGGCTATGCTTTCAGCGAGGACGGTATTCACTTCCAGCATCATGGGGCGCCTGTCCTTTTCCCCGGAGGTGACGAATGGACGGATTTCGATGCTCCTGGGGGCTGCGAAGACCCACGTGTCTGTATGACTGAGGATGGGCTGTATGTGATGACCTATACGAGTTGGAACCACAAACTTGCCCGTCTGAGCGTCGCCACTTCCCGCGACCTGGTTCATTGGACGAAGCACGGTCCTATCTTCTCCGACGACCACAAGAACCAGCTCAGCAAGGGCTACTCCAAGTCAGGCTCCATCGTGACGGAGATGAAGGACGGCCGTCAGGTTATTGCCCGCATCAAGGGCAAATACATGATGTACTGGGGCGAGAACTTTGTCAATATCGCTACGAGCGAGGACCTTATCCACTGGACACCTATGCTGGACCAAGATGGCAAGCTGCTGCATGTGATGGATACCCGCAGGGGATATTTTGACAGCCAGCTTGTGGAGTGCGGTCCGCCAGCCATCAAGACGAAGAAGGGCATCATGCTCTTCTATAACGGAAAGAACCGCGGCGGAGATGCTGGTGACCAGCGTTATGCCTCCGGTGCCTACTGCGCAGGTCAGGCTCTTTTCTCCCGGAAAGACCCGACGCGCCTCGTTGACCGGCTGGACGAACCCTTCTTCTATCCCGAAGACGACTTCGAGAAGAGCGGGCAGTACCCTTCCGGAACAGTCTTCATCGAGGGACTTGTGCCCTACAAAAACAAGTGGTATCTCTACTACGGTTGTGCAGATTCATTCGTCGGGATGGCCATTTATGACCCTGCAAAAGTAAAGAATCGTTGAATTACTTGGCGAAAACATTAAAAAAGGTGCTGTAAGCACTTTTTCTGCATGACATTTTTGGTGGAGTACGCAAAAAATAATACCTTTGCGCCCTGATATGTTTAAAGTCCGACTTCTTCTCCTATCCCTTTGCTCTCTGCTCCTCGTCTCTTGCAGTGAGTACTCTGCCGTACTCAAAAGCAACGACTATGAGTTCAAATACGAAGCAGCCAAGGCACTTTATGCAGAAGGGCACTACCGCCAGGCTTCAGAGCTGTTCAGTATGCTTCTGGCTCCGCTGAAGGGAACGCAGTATGGCGAAGAGAGTCTCTACATGCTTGCGGAAAGCAACTTGAAAGCCAAAGACTACGAGTCGGCAGCAATGTTCTTCAAAAAGTACTATCAGGTGTACCCCAAGGGACGCTACATGGAGATGGCCCGCTACAACAGCGGCTATTCGCTCTATAAGCAAACGAGCGACGTTCGTCTTGACCAGACGAGTACTATGGAGGCCATCAACGAATATCAGACTTTCCTTGATTACTGCCCGAACACCAGTCTCAAGGAGCAGGCACAGGAAATCATCTATGCCCTGCAGGACAAACTCGTTCAGAAGGAGTATCTGGCGGCCAAGCTCTACTACGACCTGGGCACCTATACAATCAACTGTATCTATGGAGGCAATAACTACGAGGCCTGCGTCGTGACGGCACAAAATGCTCTGAAGGACTATCCATACGCTTCTGCAAATTTGCGTGAAGAGCTCTCCATCCTGGTCCTGCGTGCTAAATACTTACTGGCAAAACACAGCATAGATGAGAAGCGCGTGGAGCGTTTCCGCGATACCGTCGATGAGTACTATGCCTTCCAGAATGACTTTCCCGAAAGCCAGTACATGAGGGATGCAGAATTTATCCATAACTACGCAGAGCGGGTTATTTCGAAGAAAGGCGCTCTGTTGGACGATGACGACGATATAAAAGCGGAGAATAAAAAAGAGGACCTTCCGTCCAAGACTGAGAAAAAGCGTCGTAACAAACAAAACGAGAATACTTCGGAATCTTGATTCCTGAAAAATATACCATCCAAAGAATAAATAAACCGTAAATCGTTAAATTGTAAATATAAAGATGGATTACAAGAGAACTTCAGCACCTACCGACACTGTGAACAGAGACCCGATGAGCCTCTGCGAAGAGACGGGTAACATCTATGAGAGCGTGGTCATTATTGCAAAGCGCGCCAATCAGATTTCAGCCGACATCAAACAGGAACTGAGTAAGAAACTGTCTGAGTTTGCCAGCACGCAGGACAATCTGGACGAGGTGTTCGAGAACCGCGAGCAGATAGAAATCAGCCGCTATTACGAGAAACTCCCTAAGGCAACCCTCATGGCAACTCAGGAGTTTATCGACGGCAAGATTTACTACCGCAACCCCAGTAAGGAAACCTCTCTGCTCGACTAAGCAGCAATTATGTGGCAACGCATACAGACCCTCTATCTGATAGCAGCCTTTGCCCTTTGCATCGGTTGTCTGTGTTCGCCTATTGCGCACTTTGTCACAGGCGACGGGTTAGGCGATTACGCTGGTATCTGGGACAACTACGAGCGGGTGGACATGTATAATCTGTGGCTCGTCTCGGAAGGCAAGCATATGTTCTTTTTCTGCCCAGTTCTGATGGCCATTCTCGTCATTACGACGGCTTTGATATTCATAGATATCTGGCTTTTCAAGCATCGCGCCCTTCAGATGCGAGTAGCCACTTTCTGCATGATACTGCTTGTGGCTTGGTACATCGCTTATGGCGTCATTATCTACCTTCTGTACTCTACGGCGGGAATGTTGTGGTCCACTCATTGGACAGCAGCTCTTCCTGCAGCAGCCCTCATATTGCTTTATCTGGCATTCCGGGGAATCCTGAAGGATGAAATGCTAGTCCGATCCCTCGACCGCCTACGCTAAGGAGAGAAATTCCATTAAGACTAATAGAAAAAAGCGCTACCCTAAAAGGGAGGGCACTGAAAAACCCCTCAAGATAGGAAGACTTCTTGATTATTAACAAAAAAGCAGATTGCACATAGCCGTTACACACGGATTAGCAATCTGCTTTTCATTATGCCCTTTTATGCCCTTTCATGTCACAGGAAGCAT
>JAGCNQ010000249.1 GCA_017645845.1 Bacteroidaceae bacterium | reverse complement strand
GGCATTCGTTGATTTGCGTTTTGGTATGTTCATCCACTACAACATGCCAACCTATTCGACCGAAGACTGGCCCGATCCGGATATGCCAGTCTCGGCTTTTGCTCCAACACATCTTGACTGTCATCAATGGGCTCGGGCAGCGAAGTCTGCCGGCATGACCTATGGCTGTCTCACCACCAAGCACCATAGCGGGTTCTGTATCTGGGATACCAAGACTACAGACTACAGTTCCATGCAGTCGCCCGCCCATGTCGATGTTGTTCGCCAATATGTCAATGCCTTCCGCGAGGAGGGTCTTGGTGTGATGCTTTATTATAGCATTCTGGATACACATCACCGCATTCGCCCAGGGCATATTAAGCCACAAAAGCATACAGACTACATCAAGGCGCAATTGCGGGAACTGCTTACCAATTATGGCGAGATAACAGCACTCATCATCGATGGGTGGGATGCTCCCTGGTCGCGCATCTCCTACGACGAGATATCCTTCCCTGAAATATACAATTATATCAAGAGCCTGCAGCCCAATTGTCTGGTCATGGATCTGAATGCTGCCAAGTATCCCCGCGAGGCACTCTTCTATACCGATATCAAGTCATACGAGCAGGGTGCAGGTCAGAAGATAAGCACTACAGAGAACCGCCTGCCTGCCCTGGCCTGCCTGAGCATACAGCGAACGTGGTTCTGGAAGGAATCGATGCCCACCGATAAGCTGAAAGATGTGAAATGGCTTGTGGACGAGAATATCCGTCCCTATAACGAAGCCTATTGTAACTTCATTCTCAATGTAGCTCCAAACCGCGAAGGTTTGATGGATGATAATGCGGTTGAGGCACTTCGCAAGATAGGTCAGTTATGGAAGCACGAGGGTTCCACACAACCTATACCCGATTGCGATGCACCCATTATTCAACAGAATATTGCCAAGGGTTGTCCCACAGAATATAGTTGGAGTTATGACTACGGCATTGGTGACTTCGCCAATGATGATGACTTCGGTTCTGCCTGGACATCGCATCCTTCCATCAAGGAGCCTTGGTGGGAGGTGGATTTGAAAGGGAAGAAGCTTATTTCGCTTGTTACTGTTGTTGAAGGGATAAAGGGCAGTATGGAGGCTTATCGGTTGGAGTACAAACAGGGAAAGCATTGGCATACACTCTTTGAAGGCCCTGCTCCCGAGTGCCGCGTCAAGCAGCACCGCTTTGCACCTGTTAAGGCCGAAAAAGTACGTATCACCATCACCCGTCATCAGGGCAAATTGGCGTTAGCAGAGGTGGGTGTCTATTGATGTTTCATTCTCCGTTTGTCTTTTCCGTGCAGATAATGGCGGATAAGACTTTTTTTTTAGAATGAAGCATTGGTATTTCTGAGGATTTTTGTATCTTCGTGCCGAAATTACGTTAAATACACAAAAAACGAATGGAAAAGATACAAGAACTCACCGAGAAAATCTTGCGTGAAGGTGTGGAAAAAGGACAGGCTGAAGCTGACCGCATCATCCAGCAGGCTCAGCAGCAGGCAGAGCAGATTCTGGAGGAAGCTCGTCAGCAGGCTCAGGAAATCACTACCCAGGCGCAGAAGAAGGCCGGCGAGACAGCTGCCAATACTCGCAGTGAACTTAAGATGTACACCAGTCAGGCCATGAGTGCTCTCAAGAGTGAAGTGACCAATGTATTGACCGATGGCGTTGTCAAGGAGGCTGTGGCTGGTCTGACTTCCAGTCCTGACTTTTTGGGAAAGTTTGCAGTCGCCCTGGCCGAGAAATGGAGCACCGATGAACCTGTTGTCATCTCCAGTAGCGAGGCAGAGAGCCTCAAGGCATATTTCGCTGCCAAGGCAAAGGCTTTGCTTGACAAGGGAGTAACCATCAACAAGGTCAATGGCAAAGACACTCTGCTGACTATTGCCCCTGCCGACGGCAGTTATAAGGTGAACTTCGGCAAGGAGGAATTCGAAACCTATTTCAAGAACTTCCTGCGTCCACAACTGGTGGAAATGTTGTTCTGAGATGGCCAATTACTATTGCATGATAGCCGGCTTGCCGGATATTGACCTGCAGGACACGAAGCCCGGAATGAGCATCGAGGAAATGCGGGAGCAGTGCGAGGAACAGCTTACAGCGTACGACAAGAAGTTGCTCTTCTACTTCTTCCTGCATTTTGATTGTGTCAACCTGGTCAAGCTGCTGAAGAATCCCGATGCAAGCATTGACCAATGGGGGAATTTCTCTCTTGAACAGCTGCGTGACCTCATCACCAGTGCTACAGAACTCAACTTCAACGTGCACCGTTACCCCTCATTTATGAGTATCTTTGCGCGTGAGTATTCCTTCAACAAGGAAAAGGCGGGGTACTTCCCTGAAGATGAGATGGCCTATCAGTTCTTTGACTATGCTATCCAGACTTGTCCCAGTCGCATGATGCGCCGTTGGTACAAGCTCAATCTTGACATTACCAATATTCTTACTGCTATGCTTGCCCGCAAGCAGGGATGGAGCGTCGGAGATTTTATCAAGGGTGATGGAGAAGTGCAGGAAATGATACGTGAGAACAAGACGAAGGACTTCAATCTCACCAATGAGCTTGATTATATTCCGGAACTCATGAAGATTGTGGAGGAAGCGGATCCTGTTCGCAAAGAGAAGATGATAGATGCCTTCAAGTGGATATGGCTCGATGAACGGACGTTCTTCGAACCTTTCAACATGGAGGCAGTATTTGCTTACCTTTGCAAACTTGAAATGCAGGAACGTTGGGCAAAGCTTGATGTAGAACAGGGCAAGGAAACATTCCGGAAGATTATAGATGACCTTCGCAGCGAAGTCCGTGTACCTGCAGAGTTCAAAAAATAAGGAGCCCATCCCAACCCTTCCGAGGGAGATTAACAGATAAATAAATATAACTATATGAGCGAAATACAGAACAAAGAGACCCTTATGAATACCTCCCCTCGGGGAGGTAAGGAAGGGGTTACCACAGGAATTGTCAGTGGCGTAGTTGCCAATATGGTCACGGTCCGTGTAAATGGACCAGTGCTGCAGGGCGAGATATGCTACATCACCACAGGAGGTGACCGACTGATGGCCGAGGTTATCAAGGTGATCGGACGAGATGTATATGTGCAGGTCTTTGAGAGTACGCGTGGTCTGAAGGTAGGCGCAGAGGCCGAGTTCACAGGTCACATGCTTGAGATTCAACTCGGTCCCGGAATGCTCAGCCATAACTACGATGGTCTGCAGAACGACCTTGACAAGATGGATGGTGTCTTCCTCAAACGCGGCCAATACACAGAACCTCTCGATAACGACCGCCTATGGGACTTCGAACCTCTTGCCAAAGAAGGCGACAAGGTACAGGCAAGTGACTGGCTCGGTATGGTGGAAGAAAATCACCAGCCTCTCAAGATAATGGCACCCTTCCAACTCAAAGGCACAGCTGTTGTCAAGAGCATCGTGTCCAAAGGTCAATACAAGATACATGACACCATTGCTGTCCTGACAGATGAGCAGGGGAATGACATCAAAGTCGATATGGTACAGCACTGGCCTGTGAAGTTCGCCATGACTAACTATCGTGAGAAGCCCCGTCCATTCAAGCTATTGGAAACCGGTGTCCGCACCATAGATACCTTCAATCCTATCGTTGAGGGTGGCACAGGCTTCATCCCAGGTCCTTTTGGAACTGGTAAGACGGTATTGCAGCATGCCATTTCAAAGCAGGCGGAGGCAGATATTGTGGTGATTGCTGCTTGCGGTGAACGTGCCAACGAGGTTGTGGAAATCTTTACCGAGTTCCCCGAGTTGGTTGACCCGCACACTGGCCGCAAGTTGATGGAGCGTACCATCATTATTGCCAACACCTCTAACATGCCTGTTGCAGCCCGTGAGGCTTCCGTCTATACCGCTATGACGATGGCCGAGTACTACCGTTCGATGGGTCTGCGCGTTCTGCTGATGGCCGACTCCACTTCACGTTGGGCACAGGCTCTGCGTGAGATGTCCAACCGAATGGAGGAGTTGCCAGGTCCCGATGCCTTCCCCATGGATCTTGGTGCCCTTATTTCCAATTTCTATGGTCGTGCCGGTTATGTTTATCTGAATAATGGCCAGGTGGGCTCTGTCACCTTCTTGGGAACTGTATCACCTGCTGGTGGTAACCTCAAGGAACCTGTTACGGAAAGCACGAAGAAAGTGGCT
Organism: Bacteroidaceae bacterium; assembly: GCA_017645845.1. Classification (GTDB taxonomy): domain Bacteria; phylum Bacteroidota; class Bacteroidia; order Bacteroidales; family Bacteroidaceae; genus Physcousia. The sequence goes on along the minus strand of JAGCNQ010000249.1, from coordinate 2,763 downwards.
CGTTGTTTCTATGCCCTTGAGCAGGACCGTGCCGACAAGAAGCGCTATCCGGCTGTCAATCCCATCGACTCCTACTCCAAATACCTCGAGTATCCCGAGTTTGCTGATTACATCAAGGAGCACATCAACGAGGAATGGATTCCCAAGGTGCTCGCTCTCAAGACGCGTATGCAGCGCGGTAAGGAAATTGCCGAACAGATTAACATTCTGGGTGACGACGGCGTGCCTGTCGAGTACCATGTTACCTTCTGGAAGTCTGAGGTTATTGACTATGTTATCCTGCAGCAGGATGCCTTCGACGAAGTGGATGCTGTAACGCCTCTTGAACGCCAGGAAGAAATACTCAACCTCGTTACAAAAATCTGTGATAAGGACGACTACAAGTTCGAGACATTCCTTGAGGTTATTGACTACTTCAAGAAACTCATTAACCTTTGCAAGCAGATGAACTACTCACAGTTCAAGAGTGAACAGTATTACGACTATATCAAGCAAATCAAGTCATTGCTTGAAGTGAAAAAAGAAAAGTAAAAAGTGAAAGATTAATACATAGCGTGCAGAAGAAAGAAATACTATGGCAACAGCATTTCAGAAAGTATATACGAAGATAAGTCAAATAACCAAAGCTACTTGTTCGCTCAAGGCAAAGGGCGTTGGCTATAATGAGCTGGCAACTATCAACGGCAAATTGGCCCAGGTAGTAAAGATTTTAGGTGACGATGTGACGCTACAGGTCTTTGAAGGTACAGGCGGCATTCCCACCAATGCAGAAGTGGTGTTTATGGGTAAGAGTCCGTCTCTCAAAGTCAGCGACCAGTTGGCAGGACGCTTCTTCAACGCCTACGGTCAGCCCATCGACGGTGGCCCTGAGGTGGAAGGTAAGGAAGTGGAGATAGGCGGTCCTTCAGTGAATCCCGTACGCCGCAAGCAGCCCAGCGAACTCATCGCAACGGGTATTGCAGGTATCGACCTCAACAATACGCTCGTCTCCGGACAGAAGATTCCTTTCTTTGCTGACCCCGACCAGCCCTTCAATGAGGTTATGGCATTGGTGGCCATGCGTGCCAAGTGCGACAAGATTATCTTGGGCGGCATGGGTATGACCAACGATGACTATTACTTCTTCCGTAACACGTTTGCAAACGCTGGTGCGCTGGACCGCATCATCTCCTTCATCAACACCACTGAAGACCCGGCTGTGGAGCGACTTCTTATTCCCGACATGGCTCTGACGGCTGCCGAGTATTTCGCTGTCGAGAAACATGAGACGGTGCTTGTACTGCTTACCGACATGACTTCCTATGCCGACTCGCTCTCCATCGTGAGCAACCGTATGGACCAGATTCCATCGAAGGACTCCATGCCCGGTTCGCTCTATTCCGACTTGGCGAAGATTTACGAGAAGGCTGTGCAGTTCCCAGAGAGCGCAGGCGGCGGCTCCATCACCATCATCGCTGTGACAACGCTGTCCGGCGGCGACATCACTCACGCCGTTCCCGACAACACGGGTTACATCACGGAGGGTCAGCTCTATCTTCGTCGCGACAGCGATGTGGGCAAGGTCATCGTCGATCCGTTCCGTTCGCTGTCCCGTCTGAAGCAGCTTGTTGCAGGTAAGAAGACGCGTAAGGATCACAGTCAGGTCATGAATGCAGCCATCCGACTCTATGCCGATGCAGCCAACGCCAAGACAAAGCTGGAGAACGGTTTCGACCTCACAGACTACGACAACCGTTGCCTCGACTTTGCGAAGGACTATTCAAGCAAGCTCCTTGCCATCGACGTCAACCTCAACACCGAGGAGATGCTCGACGTCACATGGTCGCTCTTCCGCAAGTACTTCAAACTCGAAGAGGTCAACATCAAGAAGGAATTCACCGATATCTATTGGAAGGAATAAGGCGCACCGATTGTCTCTTTGGCGCTGACCGATTGCTCATTTCCCGCTGACTTCTCTGATGTCTTCCTTCAGCATCTCAACAATATCGCTATGAATGTCTCTAGCTATAAAATGAAAGAACAAACTATAGCCTATTCCATCTTCGTAATTGTCGAGTTGGATGGGGGTGTTTGTCACTCCTGACACCTGATGACTTGTCATGTAGGTATCGAAAATATGTGTAAACAATCTGCTCCGATATGCATTGACAGGCATATTCTTGTTGCCACTTTTCTTATTCCTTGAGGGTATAGGCGTTATATCATCGCAAGAATAATATATAATCAAATTAGGGTTGCTGGCAAATAACTCAGCAACCCAGTTTGTGATATCGTGCAGCACATCTTGTGTTGTAGTACTTTCGCCACTGATGCGCTCGATAATCAATTCACTAATGTCAATACCCCTGTTACTAATGGCTTCTTGAATATGCTCTGGCAGGACTTCTGTATTAACAGAGGTCAACAATATGCGATATTCATTATCTTTCTGGATGATTGAATAGGAGGCCACCATTATGACAAAATAACACGACGAGAGAACTCTTCAGACTTCATGTTGCGCAATTTCTCTAACTGAGCACGCTTATGAGTCCTTAGTTTTTCAACAGCCTTCAACAACTTTTCCGACGGGTTGCTAATGACCAATGTTTCTTTTGTGTATGCCATATTATTTCTCCTTTTCGCTCGCAAAGATAGTTCAATTTGAGTTATCCACCAAATGTTTTTAATTATTTCTTAGACAAAATATATGTTCTTTTGCTGCGTGGCTGGAAGATAACCTTATTGTATATTATAAGTTTCTCACTATCGGAGCACCTTCCT
>JAGCNQ010000248.1 GCA_017645845.1 Bacteroidaceae bacterium | reverse complement strand
GGTGCCGGCAATAAGCTCGTCGTTGGAATGCAAACACCACAATGAAAAGGTGAAAAAATGAAAAAGTGAAAAGTTGAAATAATAACGTTTTAGCCTTTTAACCTTTTAAACAGCGGTGTTTTTAGTGAATTGGCTGGCCGCCTTTGGCCGATACTTGCAACTCATGGGACGGGTGCTGAGCATCCCCGAGCGTTGGCGTATGTTCATGCGGCAGTATGTCCGTGAGATGGGCTCCCTCGGTGTCGATTCCATCGGCATCGTGCTGCTCATCAGCTTCTTCATCGGTGCAGTCATCTGCATCCAGATCAAGCTCAACATCCAGAGCCCCTGGATGCCCACCTTCACCACCGGCTACACCACGCGCGAAATCATGCTGCTCGAGTTCTCGTCCAGCATCATGTGTCTCATCCTGGCCGGCAAGGTAGGGTCGAACATCGCTTCCGAGATAGGCACCATGCGTGTGACGCAGCAGATAGATGCCCTCGAAATCATGGGCGTCAACTCCGCCTCCTTCCTCATCCTGCCCAAGGTGGTAGGCATGATGTCGATGATACCCTTCCTCGTCGTCTTCAGCATCGTTTTTGGTTTTGTGGGAGCATACGCCACAGCCATTGCAGGCATCATTACCCCCGACGACCTGACCATAGGCTTGCTGCACGACTTCAACCCCTGGTACGTGTGGACGAGCATCATCAAGAGCATCGTCTTCGCATTCATCATCAGCAGCGTCTCCTCCTATTACGGCTATTTCGTGGAGGGCGGCAGCTTCGATGTCGGCAAAGCCAGCACCAATGCCGTCGTCTCCAGCAGCATGCTCATACTCTTCACGGATATATTCCTGACACAACTATTGGCATGAAAGGGGTAAAGATTAAAAGATTATAAAGTTTAAGAGGTTTAAGGAGTTTAAGAAGTTTAAGGAGTTTAGGGTTTAACATCAAATGATAGAAGTACAGCATCTATACAAGAGTTTTGATGACCGCGATATCCTCATGGACATCAACATGCTCTTCCGCGACGGGCAGACCAACCTCATCATCGGTCAGTCCGGTTCCGGCAAGACCGTGCTGATGAAGAACATCGTGGGACTCTTCACACCTACTCGCGGCAAGATACTCTACGACGGGCGCGACTTCGTCACGATGGCGAAGCACGAACGGGTGATGATGCGCCGCGAGATGGGCATGATATTCCAGAGTGCAGCCCTCTTCGACTCCATGACGGTGCTGGAAAACGTCATGTTCCCCCTCGACATGTTCTCCGATATGAACCAGGCCGACCGTGTGAAACGGGCCCGTTTCTGCCTGGAGCGTGTCAACCTGAAGGGAGCGGAGGACAAGATGCCGGGCGAGATAAGCGGCGGAATGCAGAAGCGCGTAGCTATTGCCAGAGCCATCGCCCTCAATCCCAAGTACCTCTTCTGCGACGAACCGAACTCCGGCCTCGACCCCAAGACCAGTCTCGTCATCGATGAGCTCATCAGCAGCATCACCCACGAGTACGGCATGACCACCATCATCAACACCCACGACATGAACTCCGTGCTTGGCATAGGCGAGAGCATCCTCTTCATCTGCGACGGGCACAAAGAGTGGGAAGGCTCGAAGGACCAGATAATGTCCGCCACCAACGAAAAGCTCAACTCCTTCATCTTCGCCAGCGACTTGCTGAGAAAAGTGAAAGAAGAACAGATTAAAAACTAAAAGATTAAAAGATTATAAAATTAAAGAAGTTAGAGGAAGACCCTCTAAATCTCCCTTAAAGAGAGACTTTTTTCTTCGGCCGTCGAGCCTTGCTTGTCTGTTGTCCTCTTATAATTATGAATGAAGATATAATGAACGAATCTAACAATACATCTCAGGCCGAGGGGTCTGCTCTTCCCCTACAGGGGGCCGGGGGGGCCTTGCATCTTCGCAGTGAAGGACTTGTCAAGATATATGGCAAGCGAACCGTAGTGAACAACGTCAGCTTCGACGTGCGTCAGGGCGAGATAGTCGGCCTGCTGGGACCCAATGGTGCCGGCAAGACCACCTCCTTCTACATGACCACCGGCCTCGTCCTTCCCAATGCCGGCCACATCTACCTGGGGGACCAAGAGATAACCGACCTCCCTGTCTATAAGAGAGCGCGTCTGGGTATCGGCTATCTGGCGCAGGAAGCCAGCGTCTTCCGTAAGATGAGTGTAGAGGACAATATTAGCAGCGTGCTTGAGATGACGGACAAGCCCCGCGAAGAACAACGTGAGAAGTTGGAAAGCCTGATAAGCGAGTTCCACCTCGAGAAGGTGCGCAAGAGCCTGGGCGACCAGTTGAGCGGTGGCGAGCGTCGTCGTACCGAGATAGCTCGTTGTCTGGCCATCGACCCGAAGTTCATCATGTTGGACGAGCCCTTTGCCGGAGTCGATCCCATTGCCGTCGAGGACATCCAATATATTGTATGGAAGCTCAAGCAGCGCAACATCGGCGTCCTCATCACCGACCACAATGTCGAGGAGACCCTATGCATCACCGACCGCGCCTACCTACTCTTCGAAGGTCAGATACTTTTCCACGGCACACCGCAGGAGCTCAGCGTCAATCCTGTTGTCCTCGACAAGTACCTTACCCACAGCTTCGTCCTCCGCCTCAAGGACTTTCAGCGAATGGACGAACAGCGCACTGCAACTGACGCATAGATAAAAATAGGTTCCGAGCGTCCGCCCGTATATATTAGGGCGTCCGTTCGCAGTATAAGGCTGCCCGCCCGTATTAATCAGGCCGGGCAGCCTTATTTGTGTCCCCCTTTCCCCTCCTAGCTTTGTACCTATTCCGTGTGTAATAATGTTAATCTTTCTTAACGCCACATAACATTCCCTTTCCTTCGACGTTATATTGGTGTATGGAACATACAGAGTTTGCTCGTTTGGCACCCGCATTGCGTGAAAAGGCAAAAGCCATTGGCATGAATTTCTTCTCATCGGAGGGGGAAGCCGAGGACATTGCACAGGAGACGGTTATTCGCCTTTGGAAGGCATGGGGCACTTTGTCCTCGCCGCAAGAGGCAGAGCGTCTGGCCGTACAGATAGCCAAGCATGAGTGCATCAATGTGTGGCGGAGGGAGCAGCGGAGGCCCCATACATCGCTTACCATCAGCCACGAACAGACGCGACCTGCTCCAGTCGAAGGGCATTCTCTAGAAGAGAGCGAACTCGTGGAAACCATCCGCAGTATTGCCCTAACGCTGACCCGAACCGAGCAACGTCTTTGGCGGATGTTTGCCGAGGCAGGAATGCAGACAGCCGAGATAGCGAGCGCCTCGGGCATTAACGTTCGAACGGTCAGTTCCATGCTCAGTCATGCCAGACGTCATATATATAATGTATTAAAAGAAGGAGGATATATTGATGGATAAAAACTACCTTATAAACGAATACTTACAGGGGAAGCACCCGATAGAGGGGGAATCCTGGGACCTACCAACGGATAGCGAACTCGAGAGGGATACAGCACTTTATGATGCTTTGCTTGCCGAGAGGAGAGCCTCGAAACAGCGCAAACTGCCGATTGTTTTAAGATGGATTACGCCTGGTATTGCTGCTTGTATCCTTCTTTTGATAGGTTTCTCTTTGCTGATGAAAAAAGGGGATTCTGCCAATAAAAAGCCCGTAGTGACAGAAGTTATAGGGCAGGAGACTATAGAGCAAAATGCTATGCAACCCGTTCCCGATGAGATATCAGAGGATAAGGAAGAAGAGCCTCAGAAGCCCCAGGAAACAGATAAGTTCCCTGAGGCCCATAAACCCCAGCTCCAGCACCGGCAGTTGGCGACCGTAGGGGTACCATCTGCCACAGAGAGTGTTAATCTTTCCACTACTGCCGATAGTCTTTACTACTATCTCACGCAATTGGAGAACGAGATGGGAGAGTGCCGTGACAGCACCTGCCTGGCTGAACTGACCGGCCTCATGCGAGCCGATGAACGCATCAAAGGCTTGGTGAACAAGATTATCCATAAGCAAGTGGAAACCGCCTACGAAGAGGAATACCTCGTAGATACCACGACACATTACGTCCCATTATGAATCAAACAATAACACATACCACTATGAAAAAGATTTCACAACTCAGCATTTTGCTTCTTGGCTTGTTCTTGGCCTTGCCGCTCTCCGCGAAATGGGACACGGACATAAAGGAACTGGAGACCGCCTTAAAACGCTTCATCAACGACAAAAGCGTATCCCTGACCGACCCACGCATCATTGCGCGAGGCCAACCAATTGACAAGAAAAGCATTAACGTCAAGGAAACTGACTGGGGTGTCGATTTCACATGCACGGACGGCGAACTAGTGACAAGCCTCTGGAAGGAGTTAATGGGACACATCAAGAACACCTCTTTTTTCTACTGCACAGATGAGTTTCATCCGAAGACCGAGCCTTGGAAGGGATTGCGATTAGACGAAATGGATGGTGTCCTTGTTTTGTCTGGCCAACAAAAGAATGTTTATGTACTCACTTTCGAGGATTCGGACGGCTGGGACAACGGCTTCTTCCTGACATGGGACGACTTGCCCGACGGCGGGAAGACTGGCTACTTGTCTCGGTTCATTGGCAAGAACCCCAAACTCATAACACTCGTAACCAGCGAAAACCGCGTCACGATGGACAGCGTCCGCACGGCCATTAAGGTGGGCGAAACGGTGAAGAACAATCCGAAGCAGGAAATCGACACGACTTACATTGACGGCAAGTGGGCAGTCAGCGCGAAGTATCATCGGGATGTCTTGCGTGCGATGG
>JAGCNQ010000247.1 GCA_017645845.1 Bacteroidaceae bacterium | reverse complement strand
TACAGACCCCACCAACCCCAACCAGCATCAGATGCATCGCAAGTACCAACTGCAGCGCTCATTGCCCGGCATCCACGGAAGCTGCCAATGGTATGCTGCAGCTGTCTGCGAGAACCCGGGTAATTATCAGGATGTCCTGCGTCAGGTGTACCACAGCACACCTGCCCTGCAGCCACAGATGCCCTGGATTGACCACAAGGCCCCCGGAAAACCTCGCAAAACTGCTATTATTTGGACCGAAGACGGGCCTATGCTCTTCTGGACAAATCCTAAGGGAAAGAGCGAAATGGACAAGGCACAACAGTATGTCGTCTATCGATTTGCCCGTGGTGAGAAAGTCAATCTGAACGATGCATCACACATCCTTTGCATCACCAAGAACACCATGCTATCCCTGCCCTACCAGGGAGGCAAGGCAAAATACACCTATGTCGTCACAGCTCTGGACCGCCTGCAAAACGAGTCGAAGGGTGTGAAGAAGAAGGTGAAGTTGTAATGGATTAGGATTAGAGATTAGGGATAATCTGGTTCACTCATGGGAGTTAATAAGGACAATATTATTTTCGCAGAGATACTATTGTCCTTATTAACTCTCCTTCTTTTTATTTTCTTCTTCTCCTCCGAAGCAAAGGCACAGCGCATTGTCTGGTGGAACGTAGAGAACCTTTTCGACTGCCGGCATGACTCGCTCAAAGAAGACTTTGAGTTCCTGCCAGAAGGTGACCATCATTGGACTCACGGACGTTACTGGAAAAAACTTGACAACCTATCACGCGCCATCGCAGCCATAGCTGACGAGGATGCCTGGCCGATGGTTATCGGTATGTGCGAGGTGGAGAACGATACCGTCCTACGCGACCTGACCCGCCGCAGTCCGCTTCGCATGGCTCGCTATGCCTATATTCACGAAGAGGGACCGGATGTGCGAGGTGTGGATGTGGCGATGCTCTATGACTCGCTCCAGTTCCGCACATTTGGGCATAAGGCAATCCGCATCCCCTCGGAAGAACATGGGTTCCGACCAACTCGCGACATCCTGCATGTCTGGGGAATTTGTCGCTCTTTGCCCGACACCCTGCATTTCGTCCTGGTTCATCTGCCCAGTCGTGCAAGCAGCGGACAAAAAGGCGAAGCACACAGGCGGCTCGCTGTCGAGACACTCTGTGCTTTGCTTGATGAATTGGCCGGCAAAAATGTCCTGCTCATGGGAGATTTCAACGCCGAACCGAACGATGCCATCTTCCGAAGCATCCAGGGACGTATGACTTCACTTATGCCACAGAAACGTAAGGAACTGCGACGCGCTCAAGGCACTTATTATTTCCGTCGGCTCTGGGGATTCCTCGACCACATCCTCGTCAGCCAACCCTTGCAACCATATGTCGAGAGTCGCATTACGGTAGGACGTTTCCCGTTCCTCCTGACAGATAAAAGCACACCTTGGCGTACCTATCAGGGTCCCATTTATAAGGGAGGCTACAGCGACCACCTGCCCATTTGGGTGGAAATGAAGAATTAAGAATTAAGAAAAATTGTCTGTTGTCAGAAATATAGAGTTATGAATTTTATTCCACGACTATAATCGCGTCTTTGTTCTAAAGAATCAAAGAATTTTGAATTATAATAACTTTTAAATGTTTTAACTTTTCACTTTTTCACTTTTCTTTGTATCTTTGCACCCAAAACAAAGACTTTCCTATGAAGAAAACACTATTCATATTGTTTGCAGTCCTGCTTCTCACCTGCATTCTCGGCTCTTGTAACAATACCGAGACATACGCCGAACAGAAGAAAAAGGAAACCACAGCCATCAAATCCTTTCTGAACCGCGACATCTCTATACGCGATGAAGAAGGTAATGTCATATGCAACGTAGGCAAAATCTCGCCAATCAGCGAAGAACAGTTCCAAGATCAGGGCTATACTACTGACCTAAGTAGCAATCAATATGTCCTGTTCGGCAATTCCGGCGTCTATATGCAGATCATACGCGAGGGTGTTGGCGAGAAACTGGAGAAAGGCAAGACAGCTCGCGTCATTTGCCGTTTCATCGAGTTCAACATTCTGGGCGACAGCATTCAGCTCCGCAACGATGTTAACTATTGGCATAATAATCCCGACATCATGAAGATTTCCAATAATTCAGGCTCATTTTCAGCCAACTTCGATACGGAAATCAATGGCGGAGGTGCTATGTATCTCACTTATGGCAGCACCAGCGTGCCTAGCGGATGGCTCATCCCCTTCTCATATATCCGTATAGGCCGTCAGGACAGCGAGGATGGAGGTATAGCAAAAGTACGACTCATCGTACCGCACAGCGAAGGACAGGCCGAAGCCACAAGCAACGTCTATCCCTGTTTCTACGAAATCACCTTCCAGAAGATGAGAGACTGATTTATAGTTGAACTCTCTTTATATCCATATTCCTTTCTGCAAGTCGCGCTGCATCTACTGCGATTTCTACTCCACTACGCTCGGCAATGACTTTATGTCTTCTTATGCCCAGGCTTTGGAGCGTGAAATGTGTCTGCGCAAGCATTATATACAATGTTCGCGCGTACATTCTATATATATTGGGGGCGGTACGCCCAGCCTGCTGCCCACAGATATATTGACGAATATCTTTTCTGCCGTTAAACGCCACTTCACATTGGTTTCTGATGCAGAAGTGACCATCGAGGCAAATCCAGATGATGTCACCCCCAAATGGCTGAGAGGCCTGTCGGGCACACCTGTCAACCGCATCAGTATGGGAGCACAGACATTCAACGCCAATTTGCTAACCTTCCTCGGTCGTCGTCATAATGCACAGCAAATCGCCGATGCCGTACAGGCTTGCAAGGAGGCAGGCATCACCAACATCAGTCTGGACCTCATCTACGGACTCCCCGAGCAGACGATGGAAGACTGGCGACACGATGTGGAAAGCGCATTGAATCTGGGCATCACACATCTCAGTGCCTATGCCCTCTCCTACGAAGAAGGTACACGACTCGATACGATACTCCGAAAAGGGCTTATCCAGGAAACTGACGAAGAACTGTCCCGTCAAATGTATGACCACCTCCTTACCGCCACAGAAGAGGCCGGTTTCCTGCACTACGAAATCTCCAACTTCGCCCTGCCTGGCTTTCATTCACGCCACAACAGCAATTACTGGCAAAGCGCACCCTACCTAGGTCTCGGTGCGGGTGCACACTCCTACGACGGCCATCGTGAGCGGCGTGCCAATCTGCCCGACATCAAGGCATACATCGCCGCAACCGAGGATGTCCCGCATGAGACAGAAGAACTAAGTACAGAGGAGCTTTACAACGAGTTCATCATGACCCGACTGCGCACCTCTGGTGGCGTCCCCCTCAATGAACTCTCCCCCGAAGACCGCCAATACTGCCTCTCTATGGCCAGACCTCACCTCGCTCACCACCTCCTAAGCATCCAAAATGAACATCTTCGCCTCACAAAGGAAGGCATCTTCACCTCCAACGACATCATCAGTGACCTTTTAAAAGTTGGAAATTGACAATTGAAGGGAAAGAAAAGCTGCTCAAAGTATCAAGAAAATGCCTATTCCCAAACCATAAATGATAAATTGTCAAACAGTAAACGGATTTATGTTGTTTAACATATCCTGCATCCCTTGCCATTACAGCAAATAATAGTAATTTTACGCCCGAAAAATCGTTTTAACCAACATAATACATAAAATGTCATGAAGACTTACAAAACAAATGAGATTAAAAACATTGCTATTTTAGGCAATGACGGCGCTGGCAAAACCACCTTGACTGAAGCCATGCTCTACGAGGCTGGTATCATCAAGCGCCGCGGCAGAGTCAGTCAACACACTACCGTCAGCGATTATTTCCCCGTAGAGCATGAATATGGTTATTCCGTGTTCTCAACCGTTTGCCATGTAGAATGGAATGGTAAGAAGATTAACTTCATTGACTGCCCGGGCAGTGATGACTTCGCAGGTGCTGCGCTCACAGCGCTTAATGTCACCGACACAGCCGTTCTCCTGCTCAAGGGAGCTGCTGGCGTTGAAGTGGGTACACAGAACCACTTCCGCTATACTGAGAAGCTCGGCAAACCCGTCATCTTCCTCGTCAACCAGCTTGATGACGAAAACTGCGACTTTGACCAAATCCTGGAACAGCTCACAAGTATCTATGGTTCCAAGGTTGTGCCCATCCAGTATCCAGTGGAAACTGGCCCTAACTTCAACTCCCTCATTGATGTACTAGTCATGAAGAAGTATTCATGGGGGCCTGAAGGCGGTGCACCCACCATCGAAGATATTCCTGCCGACCAAATGGACAAGGCTATGGAGATGCACAAGGCTCTTATTGAGGCTGCCGCAGAGCACGATGAATCACTGATGGAGAAGTTCTTCGAGAGCGAAGATCTGACAGAGGACGAAATGCGCGAAGGTATCCGCAAAGGTCTCGTCAGCCGCGGCATGTTCCCCGTCTTCTGCGTAGATGCAGTTCAAGATATGGGCGTTCGCCGTTTCATGGAATTCATCACCAATGTCGTTCCCTTCGTGGATGAGATGCCCAAGGTATTCAACACTCGCGGCGAAGAGGTTACTCCCGATTCAGCAGGTCCCGCCAGCCTCTTCTTCTTCAAGACTGCCATGGAACCGCACATCGGTGAAGTACAGTACTTCAAGGTAATGAGCGGTACCGTTCAGGAAGGCATGGACCTCACTAACGCCGATCGTGGCAGCAAGGAACGCATCGCTCAGATGTTCGTCTGCGCTGGTGCCAACCGCATCAAGGTGGAAGAGATCACAGCCGGTGATATCGGTTGCAGCGTGAAACTCAAGGATGTCAAGACGGGCAATACCCTCAATGGCAAGGACTGCGAAAATCGCTTCAATTTCATCAAATTCCCAAATTCCAAGTACTCTCGCGCCATCCGTGCTGTCAATGAGAGCGAAACAGAGAAGATGATGAATGCACTGCAGAAGATGCGCGAAGAAGACCCGACATGGCAAATCGAGCAGAGCAAAGAGCTCAGGCAGATTCTCGTGCATGGTCAGGGCGAGTTCCACCTCCGCACACTCAAGTGGCGTATGGAAAATAACGAAAAGATTCAGATTGTCTTCGACGAACCAAAGATTCCTTACCGCGAGACCATCACAAAGGCTGCTCGTGCCGACTATCGTCACAAGAAGCAGTCTGGCGGTGCTGGTCAGTTCGGTGAAGTACACCTCATCGTTGAGCCTTATGTGGAGGGTACTCCTACGCAGGAAGTCTATCGATTCAATAATCAGGAGTTCCGCATCAATGCAAAGAGCGAGGAAGTTATCGATCTGGAATGGGGCGGCAAACTCGTCTTCATCAACAGCGTTGTGGGCGGTGCTATCGATGCTCGCTTCATGCCCGCCATCCTGAAGGGTGTGATGCAGCGTATGGAACAAGGTCCTCTCACCGGTTGCTATGCTCGCGACGTACGCGTTATTGTCTATGATGGTAAAATGCACCCCGTTGACTCTAACGAACTTTCCTTCATGCTAGCAGGTCGTCAAGCCTTTGCACAAGCCTTCAAGGAAGCAGGTCCAAAGATTCTTGAACCTATCTATGACGTTGAAGTTCTTGTTCCCAGCGATAAGATGGGTGATGTGATGAGTGACCTGCAAGGACGTCGTGCCATGATTATGGGTATGAGCTCGGAAAGTGGTTACGAGAAGCTGACAGCTAAGGCTCCTCTGAAGGAGATGTCAAGCTACAGTACCGCTCTGAGCAGTCTCACTGGCGGTCGTGCAAGCTTCAATACAAAGTTCGCAAGCTATGAACTTGTTCCTGCCGACGTTCAGCAGAAGCTCGTGGCTGAGTACCAGGCAACACTGAAAGAAGATTAAACTGCTTTAATTAACAAAACAGGAATTAATTTAGTATTAAACATTAAATAAGTTAAACGTCAGTACGAAAGTGCTGGCGTTTTTCTTTTATATTTTAACATAAAACCATACCTTTGCAGTATGAAAAGGAGTTACATCTGGCTAATCTGCATTGTCGTTTGCATAGCTTTCGTCTCGCTGCTATATCTGCAAGGGAGCTATGCCAAGGAAATGATTAGGATGCGTCAAGAGCAGTTCGACGAGAATGTCTGGCGCAGCCTTGATCAAGCATCACGCGAATTGGAGAAGGCAGAGACATTGCGTTACCTGCAGGAAGTTCTCAACGAGCATGAGGCAGAGAATGACAGGATAGTTCTTCCTGACAGTTTCCGCATCGCCGACCACATACTGCCGCTAGACACGCTTTCTCCAGGCATAGCAGGCATGTCGTTGGGCTCACTTACAATGAGCAAGTACAACAAGGTAGCAGAAACCATCAGCAACCTCCAAAGACAAGCTCGCGAAGCCTACATCTACGAACAGGGCGTACTTGACGAAGTCATTTTTGCAGTCATGTACAGAGCAAGCAAGCAACGCTTCCAGGACCGCCTCAACCCTGCAGTTCTGGACGGTTGCCTTCGCACGGCCTTGCAAGCAAACGGCATCACCCTACCCTTCCACTTCATTGTCTATACCAGCGATGGTCGCGAAGTGTATCGCTGCGAGGACTACACAGAAGAAGGGAAAGACCCGAGCTATCAGCAGACGCTTTTCCGTAGTGACCCGATGGGACAGATGGGCACGGTCGTCATACATTTCCCCGACCAAAAGCAGTTCATTCGAGGTGTTGCCAGCTATGTCGCTCCCGCAATGGGCTTTACCATCATTCTACTCATCACGTCCCTCATCACCATATATCTTGTTGTACGTCAGAAACGTATAAGTGAGATGAAGAAGGACTTCGTGCACAATATGACGCATGAATTCAAAACGCCCATCTCCACCATATCTATTGCCGCCCAAATGCTTGCGGATAAGAGTGTGAACAAGAGTGAAGAGACCTACGAGCGCTTGGGTAGTGTCATCACAAGTGAGACACGCCGACTTCGCTTCCAGGTGGAAAAGGTGTTGCAGATGAGTCTTTTCGACAACAACAATATTGCACTGAAGTTGCAGGAACTTGATGCCAACGAGATAATAGAGAATGTCGTGGATACCTTCTCTCTCAAGGTGACACAGAGCGGTGGGACACTCGACATGCGGCTTGAAGCATACAACCCTTTCATCAACGCAGATGAGATGCATTTTACCAACATCATATTCAATCTGCTGGACAATGCTTTCAAGTACCGTCGCGAAGGAACCCCACTTGCCATTCAAGTACACACCTACAACCAAAATGAGACACATTTCTGTATCAGCATCTCCGATAACGGCATCGGCATTCAAAAAGACGACCTGAAGCGGATTTTCGATAAGTTCTATCGTGTACATACTGGCGACAGGCATAATGTGAAGGGCTTCGGCCTTGGTCTGGCGTACGTACAAAAGATGGTCGAACTACACCACGGTATCATCAAGGTGACAAGCGAACTCGATAAAGGAACAAAATTCACAATTACAATACCGCTTTCACTATAATTCACAATCAACAACTCAGATTTCAAAGTTAAGAAAAATGTTTTTATTACATTCAAAGGATATTTTATTCTAAACGACTAAACCACTATAATACTAAACGACTAAAACTATGGAACAGAAACTGCACATTCTACTTTGCGAGGACGAAGAGAGCCTCGGAATGCTCGTTCGAGAATATCTCGAAGCAAAAGGTTATGACGCTGAACTCTTCCTAGACGGTGAAGCCGGTTATCGTGCCTTTATGAAAAGGAAGTTCGATATGTGTCTGATCGATGTGATGATGCCCAAGATGGATGGTTTCACACTGGCTAGAGAAATACGTCTGGTCAACACCGAAATACCCATCATCTTCCTTACAGCAAAAAATCTGAAGGAGGACATCTTGGAGGGCTTCAAAATCGGAGCTGACGACTACCTGACCAAGCCCTTCTCTATGGATGAACTCGTCTATCGTATGGAAGCTATTCTGAGGAGAGTAAGATCTAAAGATCAGAGAAATGTTACACGCTTCCAGCTTGGAAAGTTCATTTTCGACACTCAGCGTCAGGTGCTCATACTCGACGATGCACAGACCAAACTCACAACGAAAGAGAGCGAGTTGCTCACCATGCTCTGTGTACACGTCAACGATGTCTTGGAGCGCGACCTTGCACTCAAAACCATCTGGATGGACGACAACTACTTCAATGCCCGTAGCATGGATGTTTACATCACAAAATTGCGCAAACTACTCAAGGACGACCCGGACATTGAAATCAACAATGTGCACGGCAGAGGTTACCGTCTCATTGTCCCGAATATGACGGAAGAGGAATAAGTATCTCGCCTAATACCAAAACAGAGTGCCGCCCCGATACTTCGAGGCGGCACTCTTATTTATCTATATTGTTTAGAAAATGTAACCAACGGTTACAGCAAAGTTGTGTGCGGTAGAAATTTCCATATCACAACCAGAACCTGCCTTACACGTAACGCCAGTAATACCACCTCCTGATTTAGGTTCATTGTATAATCCACTTGGACTATCATGCTGAGCAAATGGAACAAGGTCATGCATATAAGCAAGGCCAAAAGAATAGCGCTTGTAGAAAGCATTCACACCAACCTGAGCACCAACCTGGAAAAGCTTACCTTGATGAGTTCTTCCATTCATCCAACCATCATTATTTTTGTTGTGATCTTTCATTAAACTTCTTATTTCGTAAGGATCCGTCTGCGTATATGTCGTCTCGCCTGTGATTACATTATAACCCTCGTGCGTCATCCTTACACCGCGGTCTGCAAGAACATTGAAACGACCATAGACACCGACATAAGGCGCCAATGTAAGACCTTCCTTGAGAACATCTCTAAATTGATAACTGATGTTGACAGGAATGGTTATAGAGAAAGCATTAACACGACTATGCCACTTATATCTTACGCTTGATTGGCTATTATCATTACCATCATACGTGCCTGTATGATAGGTAAACGTTGCGCCAAGTTCCAAATAGAAAGGTTTCTTCTGATTGAGCCGCAAATCACCTATCCAACCTAAGCTCACACCTGAGAGGAAATACTTTTCGTACATAGGTAAAGCCCACGTCGCGCTTTTGTTTGTGTATTTCGCACTTGTGCCTGTATAACCTAATTGGACGCGATGGAAGAATCTCCTTTCAGTAGGATTAGCGGGGATAGAGACTTCTGCAGTTTCTTCCTCTGCAGCTTCCAACAATTCGTCTTCATCTTGGGCATATGCGCCAACGCTCAGGCTCAGCAGCAATGCAGACAGCATTATTTTCATTGATTTCATAGTGTATATGGATTAGTTTTTGTATTTCTTCATGCAAATTTAGCATTTATTATTATAATTGCCAAACAATTTTGAATAAATTTAACATTACGGAGCGAAAAGCAATGCGAAATGAGGAAAAAGGTAAGGAAAGGAAGCCTTTTATTTTGTTTAATTGTTATACTCTTATGTAGAGACACGCTTCATCTCGATAACCTGCGAGCAGTATGCTATAACAGCTGGCCGATGAGTGACACAAATGATAGTTTGACCAGCTTCGCGACTGCTGAGGTTCTTCAGGAGTTGCTGCTCGGTTTGCATATCCAGGGCACTGGTTGCCTCGTCAAGAAGCAGTACAGAACCTTTGCGCAACAGGGCACGGGCTATAGCAATACGCTGGGCCTGTCCCTCGCTGAGTCCGGCACCTAGTTCTCCACAGACAGCATCTAACCCGTCAGGACGGTCCATAACAAAGCCTGCACAAGCAGTCTCAAGTGCTTCCCGCATCTCTGCCTCCGTCGCCTCGGGATTACCAAGTAGCAGGTTTTCCCGAATGGTACCGCTGAAAAGGGTATTTCCTTGAGGCACATAGACAAGATTATTACGCGTACGGGGAGAAACCTGTACTGTCTGTGTCCTATCATACATCTCAATCTTCCCCTCCACAGGTTTAAGCAGAGCGAGGATGAGTCGGATAAGGGTGGTCTTTCCTGCACCAGTCTCACCGAGAATTGCCGTAGTAGAACCTTTGGGGAAGTCGCATGAGAAGTGGGACAGGATGGGGCGACCTCCTTCTTTGTATTGGAAGCTGATATCTGTAAGACGCACTCCCGCTCCACCCGGGAAAGCAATAGGATCAGAATCATCTTCAAGAGGCATCTCCTCCAGTTCCATAAGTCGTTCACTGGCTGTAAGGGTGCTGATGAGAACCGGAACAAAGCGTGTCATATCACGGAAAGGCCCTTGTATCTGTCCGACTAGCTGAATGAAGGAAATCATCATACCATAAGTAATGGTTCCTGCCTGCAGGCTGTCTACACCCCAAAGGAAGGTAACGAGATAGCCTGTCCCAAAACCAATGCTAAGCAGTGTTGAAGACATACTGCTGAACACCGCGCGATGGCGGACATGTCCGCGCAGGCTCTTCTGCGTCTGCATGAGCTTTTCAATCATAGTCCCCGTACGCTCCAAAGTCTTGAGGATGGCGCGGTGCTGAATGCTCTCCTGCAGGATGCTCTGCACTTGGCTTTCAGTAGAACGAATGTCGCGGGTGATGGAACGCATCTTGCGTACATATACCTTACTCAACACAAGGAAACAAGGCACGATACAGACAATCAGGCAGGCTAATCGTGCGTCCATGTGGAATAGATAGAAGAAAGCACCCACCAGACGGAACGTAACCTCAAGCAATGCTGGGAATGTTTCCGTAATGCAGGAAGCAAGGTCCCGGACATCCTGCTCCATTCGATTGAGGGTATCACCACTGTGACGGTCTTCCTGCCCATTCCATTCGCTGCGGAGCAGATGGGCGAACAATCTTTGCTGCAAGATATTCAGCGAACGTACGCCAAGCAAGGCACTGACCCACTTGCGTGAAAATCCCAATAAGATTTTGCTGGCCATGATGGCGATAAGAGCATATGCAGCCATGCGAAGGCTGCCTGTAGCTCGATCTGTAGCAATGTCTATCGTCCACTTCGTGGCATAGATAAAGGCAAAGTCAAGGATGACGGACAATATGCCAATCACTGCGTTAAGCATTGCCTGCAGTCGCAAGCCACGAGAAGAACGCCAAAGCCATAAGGCAAGTTCACGAATAGACTTCGTCATCACTTTTCACTCTTAACTTTCAATAGTTCTTGCATCGCTGCCCCAAAGCAATTTACTTCGCAAGGTGCGCAGGAAGGTCGTTTCAGGACGCTTCAATACATAGACATGATAAGAAGCCTTGCGGATTGTTAGCCGAGTTCTATCCTGACAGGACTCACTTCGTCCATCAAGTGCAATCAGGAAATTATGGCTACGGCTCTCTACAGTGAGCGTTATATCTAGATTATCAGGCAGAGTCAGTGGTCTGACGGTGAGTCCGTGAGGTGCCACAGGAACAAGGCCTATATTCCGGCTACCTGGTAACATGACAGGACCACCTACACTCAGTGCATAGGCTGTACTGCCCGTTGGAGTGTTAATCACAAGTCCGTCAGCCTGATAGGTCGTAAGGTATTCCCCGTCAAGATCCACGCGGATGCTAATCATACTACTGTTATCGCGCTTGAGCACTGCTACTTCATTAAGGGCAAAGGGATAACCCTGCATCTGCCCTTCAGAACATTCCACCTGAAGCACATTGCATTGCTCTGTACGCAGTAAACCAGCATGATAGTTCTTGAGCGTCTGTGCAATGTCGTCGAGTGAGAAATCTGCCAGAAAGCCCAATCGTCCTGTATTTATGCCTAGGATAGGAATTTCTTTTTCTCCCACTCTCATCGCCGTCGTGAGGAAAGTGCCATCACCACCCATGCTGACAGCGATATCAGCCTTGAAATCACCATCCGTGATAAGTTGATGTTCAGGGATGGATACATGCATCTCCCCCTTGAGATAATCAAAGAAAGGACGATCAATGAGCGGTACAATGCCTGAATCAGCTAAAGCATCGAAGAGTTTCTGCGCTGCTCCACTTTTCTTTGGCTGATAGGTGTTCCCAAAGATTGCACATCTTTTTGCCTTTTCCATAAAATATTTTGCTTTAGCTCGGCAAAGTTAAGGATTTTTTACTAACTTTGCAAAACAGAAACCCTAATTATAGTTCATTCTTTATAATTCTTAATTCTTAACTCTTAATTCTTAAATAAATATAGATATGATTTACATCTTTTTGGCCACAGGTTTCGAAGATATTGAAGCCCTGGCACCAGTGGATATCATACGTCGTGCCGGATTGAAGGTTCAGACAGTGTCAATTACTGGCGAACGCGTTGTTGAGAGTGCTCACGGAGTTGGTATTGTTTCCGACCTCTTACTCCACGATGTTGACTTCTCGGAGGCAGAAATGCTTGTACTGCCCGGCGGACTGCCTGGCTCCACCAATTTGGATACCTGCCAACCGTTGACGCAGGCCATTGCCCGCCACTTCGAGGCAGGCGGTGCTATCGCTGCAATTTGTGCTGCGCCGTTGGTATTCGGACATCTAGGTCTGCTACAAGGTCGTCGAGCCACCTGCTATCCCGGCATAGAGCCAGAGCTAAAGGGGGCAATTTGCACCTCTGCCATCGTAGAGCGTGACGAAAATATCATTACAGGAAAAGGCCCAGGAGCTGCATTTGAGTTCGGATATACCATCGTTGAATTCTTCCGCGGCAAAGGAGTATCCCAGGTACTACGTGAAGGCATGATATATCAGGAATTAGTTCATAATTCATAGTTCATAGTTAAGGCTACGCTTTCCAACAGAACGAAACAATAACTATGAACTATGGACTATGAACTCATAACTATGAACTCATAACTATGAACTCCTACACTCTCATCGTAGCTGGCGGCAAGGGCCTTCGCATGGGGGGAGACGTACCTAAGCAGTTCCTTCCTATTGGTGGGAAACCGGTACTGATGCATACCATCGAAGCATTCCGTCTGGCACTTGATGATGTGCAGATTGTGCTTGTACTGCCTACCGAACAGCACAACTACTGGCTGGGGCTCTGCGAAGAGTATCACTTTCACTCTCCCGAACTGATAGCCAGGGGTGGAGATACGCGTTTCCACAGTGTCAAAAACGGGCTGGCTCTCTTGCCTAATGATGCTGAAGCTGTCGTTGGTGTCCATGATGGGGTACGTCCCTTTGTGTCGGCAGAAACCATCAGACGATGCTATGCGGCGGCAGCTGAAGGCAAGGCAGTCGTACCTGTTGTGCCAGTCGTTGAAACTGTACGCCAGATTCTTCCCGATGGCAAAAGTGTGACGCGTTCTCGTGATGAGTATCGTTTGGTGCAAACACCGCAGACATTTCCACTTGCTCTTCTGCGCCAAGCCTATCAGCAGCCTTACTCGGAGGCTTTCACCGATGATGCATCCGTAGTGGAAACCATGGGAAAAGAGATCACTATGGTTGAAGGCAACAAGGAGAACATCAAGCTCACTACCCCCGCAGACCTTAACTACGCACAATTCATAATTCATAACTATGAACTATGAACTAGATAGTGCCATCACCTACTTGCCAGGCATTGGTCCACAAAGGGCGAAACTGCTTGAAGCAGAGCTGGGAATCAAAACCTGGCGGGACTTACTATATACTTTCCCATACAAGCATATCGACCGCAGCCGCCTTTACAAAATCCGCGAACTGACCACCGATATGCCTTTCGTACAGGTCTTGGGACAGTTCCTCAGTTTTGAAGAAGGTGGACAAGGACGCAAACACCGGCTGACAGGACACTTCTGGGACGGCGAGATGTTCATGGATGTCACTTGGTTTCATGGTATCAACTACATCAAGAAAAGCGTTAAGGTAAGAAAGGACTACATTCTTTTCGGACGTCCAGGCGTTTACGGGGGCAGACTGAGCGTCATTCATCCCGACCTGGACAATCCCGAATCGATGACGCTGAGCAAGATGAGCATGCAGCCCTACTACAGCACGACGGAGCGCATGAAGAAGGCGGGCATGACCTCACGTACGCTGGAAAACTTCACAAGTTCGCTCTTCAGCAAACTCACCTGGACAATACCTGAGACACTGCCCGGATACCTCATCGAGCGACTTCATCTCATGTCGCTCGACAAAGCATTGCGTGCCGCTCACTACCCCACCACTGCCGACGAGTTGTCTGCAGCCAATATGCGATTGAAGTTCGAGGAGCTGTTTTTTATCCAGCTCGTCATCATGTCCTATGCCCGCAAGCGCCAACAGGAACGTGTGGGCAGACGCTTCACTCGCGTGGGCGAACAGTTCAATAACTTCTACCACCACTATCTACCGTTCCCTCTGACCGAAGCCCAAAAACGTGTCATCCGCGAAATGCATGCCGACATGATAAGTGGTCATCAGATGAACCGCCTTTTGCAAGGCGACGTGGGTAGCGGCAAGACGCTTGTAGCCCTGATGGTGATGCTCATCGCTATTGATAATGGTTGTCAGACCTGCATTATGGCTCCAACGGAGATATTGGCAGAACAACATCTGCAGACATTCCGCGATTTCTTGCGCGATATGCCAATCCGTGTAGAACTACTGACGGGAAACATAAAAGGGAAAAAGCGCTCTGCTATCGAGACAGGTCTGCTGGACGGTAGTATCGACATCCTGATTGGCACACATGCTGTCATCGAGGACAATGTGCAATTCCATGACCTCGGCTTGGTTATCATTGACGAGCAACACCGTTTCGGCGTAGCACAAAGAGCAAAGCTATGGGAGAAAAGCCAGACCCCCTCTAACTCCCCCGTAATGGGGAGGACAAAAGAAAGCCTCGCCCTTACGGGAGAGGTTTGGAGAGGGTCTTTCCCTCACGTCCTCGTTATGACCGCCACACCCATTCCCCGAACTCTTGCTATGACGCTCTACGGCGACCTGGATGTCTCCGTCATAGACGAACTGCCACCCGGACGCAAGCCTGTCCGCACGATGCACATTTACGACAACCAGCCCGAACAGCTCTACAGAGGAGTTATCCGTGAGATAGAAGCTGGTCATCAGGTCTATTTCGTATATCCGTTGGTACAGGAAAGCGAAAAACTCGACCTGAAAAACGTCCAAGATGAGTTTTTCCATTTGAAGGAAGTCTTTCCGCAATACAAGATCAGCATGGTACACGGCAAGATGAAGCCTACCGAGAAAGATGCCGAGATGCAGAAGTTCGTATCGGGCGAGACACAGATTCTGGTTGCCACAACCGTTATCGAGGTGGGTGTGAACGTTCCGAATGCATCCGTTATGATAATCCAAAATGCAGAGCGCTTCGGCCTTGCTCAGTTGCACCAGTTGCGCGGCAGAGTGGGAAGAGGTGCTGAACAATCCTATTGCATCCTCGTCTCCAACTTCAAACTCTCTGCCGAGACACGCAAGCGTCTGCAGATAATGACGGAAACCAACGATGGATTTGAGATAGCAGAAGCCGACCTGAAGCTGCGTGGCCCTGGCGACTTGGAAGGAACACAACAGAGCGGCATTGCCTTCAATCTGAAACTGGCCAATCTGGGGCGTGACGGACAACTTGTACAATTGGCTCGCGATACGGCATCTTATGTCCTCGATGCCGACCCTGAACTACAGGCAAAAGACAATGCCTTGCTCCGTCACCACATGCAAGAGCTCAAGAAAGAACACAGGGACTGGAGCCAAATTTCTTAATGGAGGAGAGTTTATCGACCACGAAGATTTACAAATTGTAAAGAAAATAGAAGAGGAGAAAATACCCTCGAAAAACCTGAGCCGCCTCAATCGATCGTTTGAGGCGGCTCAACCGATTAATCGAGGCGCCTCAACTAAAAGGATGAGTCGAGACAGCTAAATTAAGTGACAACTTTTTTCCCATACCATACATCATAGGAAAAAAGCTTTTTCACTTCATGAGTTCGTCGTAATAGACATCCTCGCGAATGATACGTGGATAGCTTTCATCGTAGTCAGGAGAGAGGATGTCAAGCGAAGGCTTGTAGTCTGCATGACTGATGCCTGCCAAATGGAAAAGGGCAAACGGCAACATGGTGGCAATGAAAGGTTTGTGGCGGGCTGACTGAATTTCATCGAATAAATCGGGATGCTTGGCCTTGAAAGTGTCCGAAACATAGAACAAAAGCGGTATCCCATACTGATACTTGGCTATCTCAGGCGTCATGTAATCGCTGTTGGTACGGAAATAGGAATCACGCCAGTCATAGATTTCCTCACCATGATCCGACAAATAGAGAGCCACCACATCCTGCGAAGAATACATCCCCAGCAGTTTCCCGACAACAGCATCATTGTAGAGCGTAGCATTGTCGTATTCTGCCACTACCTGGCAACCTCGTTCATCGGTATAGGGATTCCGGATGCTGTCCGCAGTGAAATGACTGTATGCGACAGGATACCGCTCGCGGTAGTCCTCATGCTGGCCTATCATATGGAAAATAAGCAATGACGGCTGAGCGGCAAGTGTGTCGGCTGGCGGCAAGTGCGGAAGCAATTCCATGTCGTAGCGCGCAGCCTCGGTATTCATGTACGAGAACTGCAATTGACGCAGTTCTCT
>JAGCNQ010000246.1 GCA_017645845.1 Bacteroidaceae bacterium | reverse complement strand
GGTAAGGAACATGCCCTCTAGGTCGATGTCCTGGTCGGTTGTGTTGTACAGTTCAATCCAGTCATTGCGCTTGCCATACTCGTTGGCGGCTACGGTATTGCCTGCACTCACCTCATTAACAACTACTGGGGGAGAACCTGCAGCTACGAGACATTCCCGCTGCAAAGGCTTGAAGATGGCCTGTATCTGCGTGTCTGCATCTGTGTCGAGACGGAGCGTGCGCTCGCGGCTGACTATGGCTGTTCCTGAAGTGATGTTGTAGCTTATCTCGGCATCCCAGTATATGTCGGTCGAACCAGGCACATTATTATGTACTTCTACTGCGATGATGTTCTCGCCCTTCTTGAGGAGATTAACTGGTAGGTCGATAGTACCTGAATCTGGATTGTCGGGAGCGTAGGTGGTCGCATAGGTATCGAAGGTAATCTCTTCTTCCGGCATAAGGTAGCGGCAAGCCTCCGTTCCGTTGATATAGACCACAAAGCCGTCGTCGGCAGTAAAGTTGAGCGTCAGGGAGGCAATACTGGAAAGCTCGCTGTCGATGGTGAGGTTCTTGCGGAAATAGTAGGTGGGGTACTTCTGACCGCTGTCTTCTCCGTAGCTGATTGTTGTTACGATGGAGTTCTTTCCGTATCCAAGCGGAGATGGTCCCTTGGGCCAGTTGCTGACGGAGCCTGTCTTCCAATCTGTGCCGTCGAGCGAACCCTGGTCCCAATAACTCCAGCTGTCACCTTTCTGAATGTCCCTTACTGTAGAATTGCCAGTCTTGCTCCAACCCACGAAGTTATAGCCTGCAGGAGCAGAGACCTCGAGTGTGACGGGAGCGAAGAGGGTGCCATCGAAGGTGGCCCCAGGAACGGGCTGTCCGTTGATGAGGAAGGCTGCACCGGGGGCATTGGCGCCGAACTTTACTGCCATTCCGCTTCCGAGGCCGTATGCAGTCTTCAGGGAGTTCATACGAGTTGTGCGCGATGTTTGTCCGGCCATGCCTGATTTCTGCTCATTAAAGGATGTCCAGGGTGCTTTGCTCTCCCAAGCAAGCGCAGGCTCTACAAGGCGGCAAATGCTGTCGCCGATAGCGAGGCAGCGATTTTTAGTGAAGACACTGCCGCTCAGGATGCAATATGCATCAATGAAACGGCGCCGGAAATCTGCACTATTACGTTTCATGTTGTTGTAAATGGCGAGCAGTTCGTTGCCGTAATTTCCGTCGAGCAACTGTACACCGTTGTTATTGCTCCATCCCCAATCCTGGTCGTGCAGGGTCAGGTGGAACTTGCCATCAGGCAAAGCACGATAGCCCTTGACATTGTTATTGTTGCAAATCCAGTCGCTGCAGCCTATGTAGCTGATGGCGGCAAAGAAATTCGTCACCTCATCTATGTCAACGAGTTGTTTTAGTTCCTCGTATGTGTTTTGCGATGAGCATCTCTGGGCGAGGTTTTTCCAGCGGTTGAATGCATCTTTCGTACCTGCCATCTGGAAGTAGCCGTTGGAATACTCAAAAGCATCCATCTCATCATCATCGTAGCCGTAGTTGGCATATCCGTGATAGCGATTGTTGGGTTCACGCAGGTTGAGTTGTGCGAGGTATCGTCCGTTGAAGAAGACGTGTACGGGCTGGTAATCTTGGCAATCGCAATAGAAACCACTGGACATGAGAACCTGCTGGGTTATGGCATCGCGGACACGACCGTGAGCCTGCGAATTGTTGTCGTTGCCGCCGTTGCGAATCATTATCTGGCGGAACTTATTGTATGGCTTGTAGCGGAAGAAGGGATAGTACTCGATTGTCTTCTTGCCCTCGTAGCGGTTAGTTCCCTTTATCTTGAAAGATGAAGGCGCATAGTGGCGGCTCCAGCCTCCCGAGATGACAAATTCTGCTTCCTGGTTGACAGCCATCTCACCATCGGGAGTGATGTATTCAAAGTTAACGGGGCGTTCCCAATCCATATTGATGTTAGATGCTCCATGGTTTCGTCCGCTCACGCCATTGGTCCCATCTGTATAAACACCAATCTTCCCGTCGTAGAGATTCTTGGGATTGGTGGCGATAGAGATAACGGGAAGATAGTAGTCGTGATTGCGGTAGATATAACTACGAGTGACGACCTGGCTAGGGAGCATGTCCTGTTGGAAGAGACCGAAGCGAAGCACAGTAGTGGCAGTAATCTCAAATATGCCGTCTGTACTTGTTGAACCGTTCGTGGCACTTGGTGTCGTGCCGTCAGTCGTGTAGCGCAGAGTCGTTCCCTCAGGGATGCTGACGTGGACGGTAAATGGGTCTGTAAAAAGTCGGGAGTCTGTATCGATATTTGGCGCTTCGAGTCTGAACTCCGCAAAGTCGCTATTGTTGTTGGAGGCAGCCGGAGAAGGTTCTCCCGTCCATCCCCATTCTTTGCTGCCGTCCTTCATGCGTGCCCAAGAGCAACGTGTGATGAGTTCAGGATAATCGGCGGAAGCTAAGAGACT
The DNA here is from genome assembly GCA_017645845.1 of Bacteroidaceae bacterium. Taxonomy (GTDB): domain Bacteria; phylum Bacteroidota; class Bacteroidia; order Bacteroidales; family Bacteroidaceae; genus Physcousia. The sequence continues at coordinate 376 of JAGCNQ010000246.1, read as the reverse complement.
GCCGTCTGTATCAAAGAGGTACAGGGTTCCTCCGTCGCTGTCCAACTTGAAGCGAACTTGCTTATAGGCTGTGTCGCCAAATGTGCCGTCTGCGGAGTTATGGTCAAAGTAGATGACCTTGAAATCTCCCGCCTTCACCACACCTGTCCCAGTAGGTAACTGGAACTTAGTGGGCTCGTTGATGTCGTCTGAGACATAGAGGCCATCCAGTTGAATGTTCTCAGCCGTGGGGTTGTAGAACTCTGCCCAAGCACCGTAGTTGTAGGAGTAGTCTATATACTGGTCGATGTTTCCCACCTGTATCTCATTGATGAGAAGTTTCGATAGGTCGGCATCGGGGTCGTAATCTTCGTAGAAGTTCTCCTCCTCGGTTAGT
>JAGCNQ010000245.1 GCA_017645845.1 Bacteroidaceae bacterium | reverse complement strand
TTCATTTTGACTTTTGTACAGCTCTATTTTCAACTGCAACAACTGCAACACTGCAACGCTGGTGAAAAACAAACGTCTGCAACCGACAGAATTTGAGTAACTTGCAAAGAAAGGTGTAGAAAAAAGACGCGGTCATTTGGTCATTTGGTCATTTGTCAAAATCGAAAACAGACTGTCAAAATCCTCCACTATAATATAAATAAAATTTATATTATAGTGAGCTTTGACCGCGTTTCCGAAATTGATTTTGACCAAATGACCTTGACCATTTTGACCACATACAAATTTTTGAAATAATTTTTCAGGCCTAAGTCTAGAAACAGTTCAGAAGATGACGAAAATTTTTTTAAAAATTTTGGAATTTATTCGTAGACCGCAATGGGAGTGTCGTACCTTTGCACCAGAAACAATAAACACACAATTAGAAATCCATAAACTCATACAGCTATGAAAAAGTTATACTTCTTATTGGTTGCGTTGATGGCGATAGCATCTGGTGCACAGGCAGATGGTAATGTTGCAGGCGGACACGAGTTCGTTGACCTCGGTTTGCCAAGCGGCACTCTTTGGGCAACTTGCAATGTGGGTGCTAACAGCCGGGAAGAGGTTGGCGACTACTTCGCCTGGGGTGAGACAAAGCCGAAGGCCTGGTTCGATTGGTCCACTTACCAGTATTGCGATGGAACCGAGGATGTGATGACAAAGTATAATGAAACCGATGGCGAGCAAGAGCTTTTGCCGGAGGATGATGCTGCGAATGTAAACTGGGGCGAAGGGTGGTATATGCCAAGCAGAGAACAAATCAACGAACTGCTAAACGACAAATATACAATGCGCGGGATGTATAATTTGAACGGGGTAGATGTGATGTTTGTAAAGAGTCTGATAAACGACAAAGAGATTTTCCTGCCCCGGGCAGGCTACCGCAACGAGAATGGTTTGTGCGGATCAGGGAGTGTTGTTTCTTATTGGTCACGCACCGTCGTTAACGGAAATAAAAATAAAATGGCTTACACCATCGACAGTTACTATATCCATTCATTTAGACGCTATTATGGCTGTTGTGTCCGTCCTGTGCGTACCACCCTGCCAAAGGAAGCCTATGCAGAGTTAACTTCTGACAGTACTCTGTGGTTCCATTACGATAACCAGCGGAAACTCCGTGAAGGCATCATATACGAGTTGAAGCCGGCTGTGTCCCCTTATCCTAACTGGAAGGGAGACGCATCGAAAGTAAGCCGTGTGGCGTTTGACCAGTCATTTGCCGAAGTCCGTCCGACAAATACCTACCAGTGGTTTGGCCAAATGGAGAACCTCAAGACAATCATTGGACTTTCCAACTTAAACACCAGCGAAGTGACAAATATGGGAGAAATGTTCGGCGGCTGCAAAAAGTTGACGAGCCTTAACCTGAAGGGGTGTGACACCTCTAAGGTGAAAAATATGAATGGTATGTTCTACGGCTGCACCAGCCTGACTGCGCTTAACTTGAGCAGTTTCAACACATCAAATGTATTATATATGGATTATATGTTCTATCTGTGTAAGAGCTTGAAGGACCTTGATATAAGGAGTTTCGACACGTCCGATGTGGTTAAGATGAGTGCTATGTTCAGTGGGTGTCAAGTCTTAACAAACCTTGATATTGACAAACTCAACACATCAAAGGTCACCGACATGAAATATATGTTTGCCAGCTGCTTCAAATTGACAAAGCTGGATTTGTGCAGCTTCAACACAGCAAATGTGACAGACATGAGCGGTATGTTTAGGACTTGCTACGGTTTGAAAACGATTTATGTAGGTGACGGATGGAACACATATAATGTAACCAGTTCTGATGAGATGTTCTACGAATGCACGCTTCTTGTCGGAGCAAATGGAACAACATACGACCCGAACAATGTCGGAGTAAGCTATGCACGGATTGATGGCGGATCTGCGAGACCGGGATACCTGACCTACTTACACAAGTACGACTTCCAATACGATGGCATTTATTACTTGGATATGGGTGGTCGATGCTCTGCTGCCGTGACCTACAAAGACGCCAGCTACGGCACTTATAGCGGCGACGTGATTATACCGGAAGAAGTAGAGAACTCGAAAAACGGAATGCCCTATACCGTGAGTCAGATTGCCGATCGGGCCTTCTATCGCTGTCCATCACTCAAGAGTGTTACTATTCCTGCTACGGTTGACCTCATCGATAACGACGCCTTCCTCGATTCCTTCATAGAGTTCCCGACAGAGTCGTCCATCACTTGTCTGGCAAAGCGGCCTCCAACGGTTTCTCCTACGGCTTTCGGCTCAGACATAGCAGATATGACACTCTACGTCAGGAAGGGTTGCAAGGCGGCTTACGAGGCTGCAGCGCATTGGAAGGATTTCGGCAATATTGTGGAGCTGCCCTATCATTTCCAGGTAGGAAAAATCTACTATCAGATTACAGGCGAGAACACGGTTAGTGTGGTGAATCGCGATGCTAACTACTACACCTATTGGAGTCAGGTCACAATTCCGGCCACAGTTACATACGAGGATGTCACCTATACCGTCACAAAGATAGACAATTTGGCCTTCTTCAGGTGTCCTGAGCTGATACGCGTCATCATGCCTTCGACAATCACCTCAATCGGCAACCGCAGCTTCAAGGATTGTACTCGGCTGACGAGTATCACGATACCCGAGAACGTACAGAGAATCGGCGTCTATGCCTTCGACGGTTGCACGGCTTTGAATGAAATCACTTGCCTGGCAACAGAACCGCCCACGATAGACTATACGACCTTCACTGAGAGCTGCTATCAGGGTGCAAGTCTCTACGTTCCCTACGGCTGCCACGATGCCTATATGTACGCTTCCGTATGGGAACTCTTCTACGACATCTTCGAGCTGCCGGACGGACTTGACGAGATACCCGAGGCCATTGAGAACGGCAAAATCTATAACCTCGCAGGCCAACGCCTCCAGAAGATGCAGAAAGGCATCAATATCGTGAATGGGAAGAAGATATTGAAATAGACCCAACCCCAACCCTAGAGGGAGGGGGAGCAAGGGGAAGGTTCCTTTAATTCTTCACTCTTCATTCTTAATTTAAAATTATAATGACCCATACCCTCATGTGTCACCTCCCCCTTACGGGGAGGATGGGGCCACAAGTAACGAATCACGACACCCTTTCCTACAACAAGACTCAGTCGACAAAAACACCGTAACGATTCGTGACACTGGTTCTAACCACAAGTAGATAGTGAAGAAAAGGGCACCGTCGTGAATTCACGACGGTGGTTTTAACTGCAAGACTCAGGCTTTCATCATCAACGGGAGGAGATAAAGCAACCATTTTGGATACTGAAGACAATCTGACCTGACAAATTGTCGTATCAGGTCAGAAAAGAGAGGTCATCTTTGATCTCTTCTTTTTTTCGTCGTACGGACTAATTTTTTACAATTTCTTTACGTCATTTTCTCGTAAGATTGTGATAAAGAATACAAAGAAAAGAGTAAATCGTTGATGTATTTTTACAGCCCAAATTTGACTCTCAGGCAAAGGGTAAAAAGGGTTTGAAAAAAGTGCAGATTTTTATGTAAAAAAATCGAAAAACTCTTGGTGAAATGGGCAATTTTTTATACCTTTGCAAGCGTTTTTAATTTATATGACGAACTAACAAAATAGATAGCACAACTAACCTAATGATTGTAATTAAAAGAGACGGCTCCAAAGAGGAGTTCAACAGACTGAAAATCAAAAATGCCATTATTGGCGCCTTTCAGTCGATAGGGGGGATGGATGAAGAGAAGATAAAGACCGTCGCTACGGATTTGAGCGAAAGCATTTCCGTGCGTGACGGCTTTACCGTTGAGGAAATCCAGAACCGCGTGGAGCTGGCCCTGATGCAGAACGGATATTATGCTGAAGCTAAATCATATATTCTCTACCGTCAGCGACATGCTGAAGCGCGTTTCATCAAGGAGCGCATAGACTATATGAACGAGTATAGCCAGACAGCCGACAATGCTGCAACGGCCAGCGAGACAGATGCCAATGCCAACGTTACAATGAAGAACGTTGCCAACCTGGAAGGCGAAGTGTATAAGACCACGAACCGTGTCATCCAGCGTCAGCGCATGAAGGACAAGCTGAACCAGATGTTTCCGGAAGTTGCCAAGCAATATGAGCAGGACCTGAATCACCACATTATATATACACACGACGAGGCCAGCACACCAGTACTGAAACAGTACTGCATGGCCGTGAGCCTCTATCCGCTGATGACCGATGGCGTGGGCAATATCGACGGTGTGACGCCTGGGCCTCCAAATGACCTGCAGTCGTTCAGCGGCCAGATTACCAATCTCACCTTCCTGCTCTCATCACAGTGTAAGGGAGCGGTGGCTTTCGGCGAGTACTTCATCGTGCTGAATTATTATATTGTGGGCGAGTATGGTCCCGATTGGTACAAGCACATGGACGATATAACCACCACCGAATGCTGCCTGAAGCAGCGTACCATCCGCGACAATATCGTCAAAGCATTCAAGCAGTTCGTGTGGGGCATCAACCAGCCGGCCGGCAACCGCAGTTACCAGTCGCCCTTCACCAACGTGTCTTACTACGACCACACGTATTTCGACTCGCTGTTTGGCGATTTCTGCTACCCCGACGGTACGCGCCCCGAATGGAAGGCCATCGACACGCTTCAGCGTATGTTCATGAAATGGTTCAACCAGATGCGCCTGAAACAGGTTCTCACCTTCCCTGTGGAGACTATGGCAATGGTCTATGACCCTGAGACTGGCGACATCATCGACAAGGACTACAAGGACTTCACAGCCGAGATGTATGCCGAAGGACATTCATTCTTCACTTATATAAGCGACAGCGCTGACAGCCTGGCATCATGTTGCCGACTTAAGAACGAGCTGACCGAGAACACCTTCAACCCCACCAGCGGACTGACGGGTGTGATGACAGGCTCGTGCAACGTGATTACGCTGAACATCAATCGCCTGGTGCAGGACGCAAAGCGTACTGTTGCTGGCACCGAGGGTGACCACGACTTCTATGCCTTCCTGCGTCTCTACCTGACAAACATCCTGGAGCGCGTATATAAGTATCACATTGCCTACAAGACGATGTTATATGAGATGGAAGACCGTAAGATGTTTGCCGCCTCCAACGGTGGTTACATTTACATCAGTAAACTGTACAGCACAATAGGCATCAACGGCCTTAACGAGGCAGCACGTTTCCTTGGTCTTCAGGTGGGCAACAATCCTGAGTACATCAAGTTCCTGCAACTCATCCTCGGCACAGTCAAGGAAGAGAACAAGCGCCACAGCATCAAGGACAAGAAGAGACCCTTCCTGTTCAACAGCGAGGTAGTGCCCGCCGAAGGTTTGGGCGGCAAGAACTACCGTTGGGACAAGGCAGACGGTTACTGGGTTCCAGAGGACGAGAACCTGTACAACTCCTATTTCTACGATGCACACGACGACACTCGCGTACTCGACAAGTTCATCCTGCATGGCCGACAGACCTATCAGTACACGGACGGTGGCAGCGCATTGCATTGTAACCTGCAGGACCACCTTACAAAGGAGCAGTACCTCAAACTCATAGACTTCGCCATCCAGAACGGTACATCGTACTACACCTTCAATATCCCGAATTCGAAGTGCGAGGACTGCGGACATATCATCAAGAAACCTATCGACGTTTGTCCGTGCTGCGGCTCTACAAATATTACGCAGTACACGCGTATCATAGGCTATCTGCGCCCGATTCCCGCTTTCGGAAGAGACCGTCAGATAGAGGCTGCAAAACGTACCTACAGCTGTAACCTGGAATAGCAGCGATGCTTAAGTATGTAGATACGAAAGAGGTCTTTGCCGAGATTCCCGACGAGATAACTTTGGCTATCAGTATCAGTGGCTGCCCCATACGATGCAAAGGATGTCATAGTACATACCTTTGGGAAGACGTTGGGGAGCCGCTGACCATTGATACACTATCCTCCTTGCTCGACGCCCATAGCGGAATAACATGTGTGTGTTTCATGGGTGGCGATAATTCTCCATCTGAGATTAACCAACTTGCCCAATGGGTGAAAACCAATTCCAAGATACGTATAGCTTGGTACAGTGGTTGTGATGAGCCTTCCGAAGAGGTCTCACTCAGCAATCTTGACTACCTTAAGACGGGACCTTACATTGCACAAGCCGGCCCCCTCACTTCTCCCACAACCAATCAAGTGCTTTGGAGAGTAGAGCATACCAGGGGAGTGGAGAGTAAGGTAAATATCACACATCGTTTCTGGAAGTAACTGCTCCAACCATACTACTGATTGGTTTTGAGAAATACATTACACACTCTTTTTTACATTTCATTGATATCCTCAGGCTTCAATTCTTAACAGCCTGAGGATAATCAATTTTACCCCTGTTTTTAATGGCACGAAAATGCCGGAAGTTTGCAATTTTTTTCAAACTCCGGTTGCAAAGTACTCCCAAAAGTCATGACTTAGAATATTTTATCACCATTTTTTGCGTGTCTTTTTTGCTTTATTTCTCTTATTTTAATTTTTTTTTTGTACTTTTGTCAGCGTAAACTTAATAAAATAATCATTAAACGGTGACGTGAGTTATGAAAAAGATACTCTGCTTATTCTTATTTTCTTTTTCTCTTGCAGTTTCATCCCAGGATTTCATTCTGCCTATGGGCTATCAAGTGCCCTGGACAGGCAAACTGCTCTTCAATAGTGAAGGAGGCTACAATACTGGAGGCACCCACGATTGGGAACAGCTGTACGAAGCCCAAAGCGGTGATGTCTATACCATCACGATGCCCACGGCCTGCAACAATGCAAACAACGGCAGGGTACAGTTCAAGACTCCCATCACCCTGCTCAGTAACCACACCTACCGCGTCACATTTTCGCTCAAGTCCAATAAAAGCCTCACGGGAGTGAACATTGCTTTGAGCGAGAACGAGGATGACGGAATCAGCCTCGTCTCTACCTCAATCAACCTCACAGCAGACAATACATACAACTTCTCCCGCAGCAACCTTAGCGGGACAGCTATTGAGGATGTGAAGATAGCATTGGGTTTTCCTACAAAAGAGAGCAATACCGTTATCACTATTTCTAATATCAGCATTTACGACCAGACAGATAAGCGGGAACTTTGGACAGGCACATCTTTCTACAACTGGTGCTACTATGCCAGCGGTGGACAGCGCATCTCTGACATGCAGATTGACGGACGCACGGAAACCCTCAGCTGGACACAGGCAGACTTCGACGACTCCTTGTGGTCCGAGGAAGTAATGCCTATTGGCAGTACGGATGTTAGCTTTATACAGAGTGTATGGCCAGGCGATAACAATACGAACTTCTGGTTCCGACGCAATTTCTCACTCGATGAGGTTCACGCCACTTCTCGCTACGTCCTCAACGTTCTGCACGACGACAGCTATAGCATCTGGGTCAACGGCGTTCAATTTGACCATGCAGAAAACTGGACGACTGGCACAAATGCTGTGAAGCTGGAGATTCCTGCTACACTTTTGAATGTCGGCACAAATGTCATCGCCGCGTACGTTCAGCAGAACTGGGGAGGTAAGCTATATGACTGCGGACTGACAGAAGAGTTGGACTTCTACGAAGAATACGACCCTGATGCTGACCCCTCCCAACTCGTCTTCAATGAAATTATGATTGGCAACATCGACCAGTATATCGACTACTCGTACAACTATGGTGCCTGGGCGGAACTCTACAATCCCTCAACGAAGAATATATCTTTGGACGGACTTTACATCTCCGACGATGAAGCAGAACCTAAGAAGTTCCTGTTGTCTGCCGGTACTGGGGTTATCAAGGCTGGAGGCTACAAGCTCATCTACTTCGACCACAATTCCGCTGATGGCACATACGGAGACAACGCATATCGCCAAGTCCGCTTCAAGCTGGACAATGACGGAGGAACGCTGTACCTTTTCGATGCGAACAGCAATCTTCTGACCTCCGCTGACTATCTTGAATGCATCCCCCGTTGTTCCTGGGCTCGTATGCAGGATGGCGGCGAAGAATGGAGCTGGACCGGAGAACCTTCACCTGCTGCCTCGAACAACAACAGCGACTTCGCGGAGTTCCGCCTGGAGGCTCCAGTGGTCGATACCGACTCACGGCTCTTCACATCCCCTATAACTGTTCACGTCAACATCCCAACAGGAACCACATTGCGTTATACCACAGACGGCACGTCCCCAAGTGCCACCAATGGTTCCACGAGTCTGGATGGAACGTTCCGTGTCAGTTCCACCACGGTCTTTCGTTTCGTCCTTCTGCAGCAAGGCCAGCTTCCCAGCCCAGTCGTAACACGCAGTTATATCTACCGCGACCACGACTACTATCTGCCAGTCATCTCTATCGCCACAAATCCCGATAACCTCTACGACGATATGATAGGGGTCTATGTTGATGGTATCAACGGCGTAAGCGGTCGCAATCATGGTGCTTCCAACATCAATATGGACTGGGAACGCCCCGTTAACTTCGAATACATCACACCCGACGACGGAATGGTTGTCAATCAGGAAGCCGAGTTCACTATTGCGGGCGGATGGAGCCGTCACTATGCCCCTTCATCTTTCAAGATAAAAGGCACCAACCGCTATGAGGGCAAGAAGACAATCGAGTACTATCCCTTCTTCCGCTATCATCCCTACAACAAGTTCCGCCAGATAATGATTCGCAACGGCGGCAACGACAACAATTCGCAGGCTCACGGTCGTGTCCGCGACGCTATCACACAGCAAGTACTCATATCCAACGGTTTCTATTGCGATTGTCAGGACTATCAGCCCGTACATGTCTTCTTCAACGGACAATACCTCGCACAGCTCAATCTGCGCGAACCTAACAACCGCTATCATGGCTATGCTTACTATGGTTATGACGACGACGAGATGGATGCTTTCGAATATTCCAACGGCTACTTCCAGATGGCAGGTACGAAAGATGCCTTCAACCGCTGGAAAACCCTTGCTCAAGGATGTTCCTCACAGAGTACCTACGAACAACTTAAGCAACTTGTTGATATCGACGAGGTGACAAACTTCTTTGCAGCTATCAGCTACATAGGCTGCAGCGACTGGATTTGCAACAGCAACAATGTCAAGGGTTACCGTTCTCTTCCTGACGGAAAGTTCCACCTGACCCTGCACGACCAAGATTGGGGTTGGAGCAACACCAATGGTGTGCAGTTGCTCAACGGGAATAATAGCAACGAACTGCTCACTATATATAATAACATGAAAAATAATAGCGCAGACTTTCACCGTCGTTTCGTCGATGCTTACTGCATCTTGAATGGCAGCGTCTTTACCAAAGAACGTTGCCTCAGAATCGGTGACAGCATCTGTCGCTTAGTAGAACCCGCCCTCACTTGGGAAAACAAAGAGCCCTGGACGTCATATAATGAACAGAAATCGCGTATGAGTGAGCAGTCGTCTCGAACAGCTCGCATGAACTCTCTGAAGTCGGCATATGGACTTGGTAGCGGAATGGCTGTAAAGTTCAATGCCAATGTGCCTGGAGCAGCTTTCCTTATCAACGGGCAACCCGTTCCAGGAGCGACTTTCGACGGCACACTTTTCGCTCCCGTCACACTCGAAGCATCGGCTCCTGCTGGTTATAACTTTGTAGGATGGAGCAAGAGTGGAGACTCTGCCATCAAGGCTATTCACAAAGGCGACAGCTGGAATTACTGGGACCAGGGCTCGCTTGACGGCACAGACTGGAAGACTGGCTCTGTCAGCAACTGGCCGGAAGGGCCCACTCCGCTCGGATACGGAAAGAGTTCCATCGTAACAACCATCAGCTACGGAGGCAACAGCAGTCAAAAATATCCCACATACTACTTCCGCAAGAACCTCATTATCGACAGCGAACCTTCCAATATCGCGTCCCTGACGCTCAACTTCACAGCAGACGACGGTTTTGTTGTCTATATCAACGGAACGGAAGCATGCCGCTACCTGTTGCCAGACGGAGAGATTACCTTTGAGACCTACGCTACGACCTACGCTCCCGACAATCCAGATTCCGGCTCTTTTGACTTACCGGTCAATCTCTTTCGCAAGGGTGAGAACATCATTGCTGTCGAAGTACATAATAATGTGCCTGGCTCGACCGACATCTATTGGGATGCAGAGATAAGCTACAGCGTTACCTCAGGCACGGCTATTGTCAGCCGAGAACGCACATTCCTTCTCGACACAGATACTGACACACAGATACAGGCCATCTTCAAGCCGCTGCAGCAAGAATGTCTCGTAGCAGCAGGTTCTCCCCCAGTAGTTGTTAATGAGGTGAGTGCAGGCAATACCGTAGCCGCCAACGAGTATGGCAAGCGCAATGACTGGATTGAACTGTACAACACAACCGACCAGGACATCGACCTAGAGGGCATGTTCCTTACC
>JAGCNQ010000244.1 GCA_017645845.1 Bacteroidaceae bacterium | reverse complement strand
TATTGTGTCATGATACGATTGCAAGCAAGGATTAGAGAATAGGGATTAGGGATGAAAACGATGATAAAACGCCTGACGCGGGCTTTGCTAACTCCTTGGCGCAGACGATACCAGAAGCGTAATGGAGTTGTCTCCAATCAGCTTCGCCACGAACTTCCTAACGATGCTTGGCTGGGCGAAGTGTCGCAGATGTTGCGCGAAGGTAAGCCATACGCCATCTATGTCAAGGGCTATAGCATGCGTCCCTTCATCGAGCACACACGAGATCGCGTTTTTCTGGAGAAACGCGACACCTATAATGTCGGTGATGCTGTTCTGGCACAGATTGCCCCAGGGCACTATGTCCTGCACCGCATTATCGAAAAGCAAGGCGACAATCTCACACTGCAAGGTGACGGAAATGTCCGTGGGGAAGAGCATTGTCAAGAAAAAGATGTGAGCGGAGTTGTCACACAATACATCCGCCCGCACCGCACCATTTCTGCTGACGACCCCAAGCTTGTTCGCCGCATCCGTCTCTGGCGCCGCCTGCGTCCCATTAGACGATACCTGTTGTTTATATACAAAGCTGTGGTATAGCCCAACAAATAGTAAATGATTAAATAATAAATAGAGATGAAGATTAAGAAAGGATTTGAACTTCGCGAAGTGTGCGACGAGCACATTATCGTAGCTTACGGCAAAGAGAACATCGACTTCAACAAAGTCATCAGTCTTAACGAATCGGCAACCTACCTTTGGAAGGCTATCGTAGATAAAGAATTCACAGCCGACACATTGGCCTCGCTATTGTGTGCAGAGTATGAGGTGGATGCCGAAACTGCTAAACGTGATGCCCAGGCGCTACTCGACGAATGGACGAAAGTAGGACTGGTGGAATAGTCTATAGTTTATAGTCCATAGTCCATAGTTCATAGTTGACTCCGTCGAGCCTAAAGCTTCAAAGTTTATAATTATAGTTTGGCCATGCTCATAGAATTCCTGCAGGATATGGGCGACACACTTCGGTTGCCTGTCACGTTCGTCATCATCGAGTTCATTGGCACCTTTGCCTTTGCCATCTCCGGTGTACGTCTGTCCAGTACCAAGCAGTTCGACATCTTTGGTGCTTGGATTGTAGGTATGGCCACTGCCATCGGAGGCGGAACCATTCGTGACCTTATGCTTGGCCTCAATCCCTTTTGGATGACAAACAGCAGCTACTTCATTTGCTGTGCTTTAGCTGTGTTGGCGGTCAGCATATTCGGCAAATACATCATTCACCATAACTACACCTGGTTCATCTTCGATACCATCGGCCTTGCGCTTTTCAATGTTATCGGCATTGAGAAGACACTTGCCTTGGGGCATCCCTTCTGGGTAGCCATCACGATGGGAGCCGTCACGGGCGCAGGTGGCGGTATCATTCGCGATGTCCTGATGAACGATGTGCCGCTCATCTTCCGAAGCGAGATTTATGCTCTTGCCTGCGTGGCAGGAGGAGTGGCCTATGTCGTCTGTCTCCAGATGGGACTCAGTGTGGAAATCAGTGCCTTGCTCAGTGCTTTCAGTGTTATCCTCATCCGGATACTGGCAGTTAAGTTCCATTGGCAACTGCCTGTACTGAAGGGTGAAAGCAACCCGTCCAAGAGCGAGGGAAGCATCCTCCGAACCATCCTCCTCTTCTTTTTTATCCTTCACGCTTCACTCTTTACGCTTCACGCTCAGACCCAGCAAATCTTCGACAAGAATGTGCGGACGCTTACTCTGATTGTCAACGATGACCCGACGTTGCCGCCCTATATGCCCTTCGGGGGTAATCAGCACATCGTCATCGAATGGGACGAGATGAGCCACGACTACAAGCGCTACATCTATCATATCGACCATTGCGACTGGAACTGGCAGCCTACCGACGGCATCTTCGAGAGCGACTTTCTGGAGGGACTCAACGACCAGCTCATCGAGGACTTTGAGAAGAGCTTCAATACGACACAGATTTACACACATTATCGCTTGAGCATCCCCAATAGGGAAATAAAACTGCTGTTGAGCGGCAATTACCGTGTGCGTATTTACGAAGAGGATGCGGAGGACGAGCCTGTGCTCGAGGCGCGCTTTTGTCTCTATGAGAGAACTGCAGGCATCAGCACACTGCTGAGCAGCAATACCGACATCGACTTCAATCGCGACCATCAGCAGATGACGCTCAATGTCGGTTTTGGCACGCTCAACGTCATTGACCCGCAACGTGAACTCAAGGTCATCGTGATGCAGAACCGCCGCTGGGATTGTCGTGTAGAAGGTCTTGTTCCTAATGTCCGTAAGGCGGGAGGCATAGAGTTCACCCACAACCGTCAGCTCATCTTCCCCGGAGGCAACGAGTACCATCGCTTTGAAATACTCGACGTGCATCGTACGGCAACTGGAGTGGACCGCATCGAGTGGTTCAAGCCTTACTATCATGCCACGCTCTTTTCCGCACGGCCCGATAGAGCTTACAGCTATTCTGAGGACCAGAACGGTGTCTTCGTTCTGCGTAGTGCGGATGATTACGACGATGCCACGACTGCTGAATATATCATAGTTCACTTCTTCCTGCAAAGTCCTCGACTTGAGGGTGGTGACGTATATGTGAGCGGTCAGTGGACTGGGCAGACCTTCAATCCCGACTGCCGCATGGAGTACGACGAGATTAATCAGGAATACCATGCCGCCATCCTGTTGAAGCAAGGCTATTACAGTTACGAGTTTGTTCAGCAGGACAAGTTGATGGAGCGAACGATGGGCAGTTTCTTCGAGACGGAGAACGAGTACCAGGTGCTGGTCTATTATCGCGGACAGGGAGCCCGCTACGACCGCCTTGCTGCCTATAGCATCGTCCACAATGTACGATAAAATAAAAGAATAATACAAATCCGTCAGGGAATCAATGATAATTATGGTCTGAAGGGCCGACAAGCACTTAGCCCAGGGCAACACCCTGGGTTAGTTTGTTTATAAAAGTGCGTCCTCTGCCGAGGTCTTTTGGTGGCAAAAAATAGGGCTCGGAACTTCTCATGAAAAGTTCCGAACCTTTCGCGAGAAGTTCCGAACTTTTAATGAAAAGTTCCGGACTTTTCAAAAGGCCTCAAAATATGTTATTTAACATAATAATTCCTATGAAAATTACAGCTATGGTTTTTTATAAAAAATCAAAATGGAACAGGGAAGCAATAAAAAGTTTAAGGAGGTATAAGGGGTTTAAGAAAGACCTCCTCTAACTCCCCCCTTAAAGGGGGAGAAAAAAGAGGAGTCGGAGAAGAGGGGGGCTGGAGTTTAAGAAGTTTAAGGAGTTTAAGACAAATAGCAAATATAATGTAAATAGTAGATTGTGAAATCGTAAATAATTTCGTAACTTTGCACGCGTGTTTGAACACACCCTTTAAGGAAGATTTCGAAGGTCTTGCCTCCCATGGGGGAGGTTGATAGGGATTCTAAAAACTATGGACTATTGACTATGAATTATGAACTAATAAAATCCAGGCCTCTTTCGTGGATTCCGACGCTTTACCTGGGCGAGGCGTTGCCTTATTCTGCTGTTATGCTGATGTCTCTCGTCCTCTACCAGGAGATGGGACTGAGCGATACGCAGATTACACTCTATACGGGATGGCTGGGACTGCCCTGGGTCATCAAGCCGCTGTGGAGCCCTATTGTGGACGGCATCCGGACGAAGCGCTGGTGGATTCTCGCCATGCAGCTGACAATCGGAGCCGCACTCGCCCTACTTGCCTTTACTCTGCCCACGACATTCTGGTTGCAGTGCTCGCTGGCCCTCTTCATGCTCATCGCCTTCAGTAGCGCCACACACGACATCTGCGCGGACGGCTTCTATATCCTCGGACTCTCGAACAAGGACCAGGAACTCTATGTCGGACTCCGCAACACGTTCTACCGCATCGGTATGGTGCTGGGACAGGGCGGACTGGTCATGCTGGCCGGTCTGTTGCAGGAGAGTGGATTCGCTATTCCTGTCTCATGGAGCGTGACGTTCCTGGCTGTGGCAGGCTTGATGCTGATGCTCGGAGGCTATCATTGGAAAGCTCTTCCTAGGGTAGAAGTGAAGAACGAAGAAGCACAAAGTGACAATGATTCTTCGCTTTCCACTCTTCACTCTTCACTCTTTGACGACTTTAAGGTTACGCTTCGCGTCTTCTTTTCGAAGCCGCATCTGATTACTGCGCTGCTCTTCATCCTGCTCTTCCGACTGCCGGAGGGACTGTTGACGAAGATTGTGCCGCTCTTCCTGAAGCGGACGGTCGAGGAGGGCGGACTGGCACTGACCGATGTGCAATACGGCTATGTCTATGGCACGCTGGGCGTTATCGGACTGCTTGGCGGCGGCATCGTGGGCGGCTGGCTTGTCTCGAAGTTTGGTCTGAGGCGTATGCTATGGCCGCTTGTGTTGTGCATTACTTTGCCGGACATCGTCTATGTATATCTGAGCATTTATGGTTCGGAGAGCCTGTCGCTCATTGCCGCCTGCGTCTTTATCGAGCAGGTTGGCTATGGCTTGGGCTTCACGGCATACACGCTTTATTTGGTTAGTTTCTCGCACGGCGAACGCAGTACATCCGTCTTCTCCATCTGTACAGCGTTCCAATACCTGGGGGGCGTGATGTTGCCGGGAATGGTGAGCGGCTGGTTGGCAGACCAAATGGGCTACAGCCAATTCTTCATCGCCGTGATGGGCTTCTGCCTCGTCACCTTCGCCGTGACTGCAATGGTGCGTCTTCCGGAAGAGGAAAGCTAAAATGAATAAATTCAAAATTATAAATTCCAAATTCAAAATGAATAAATATCTCACAATACTTCTTTTCATCCTTCATTCTTCACTTTTCACTCTTCACTTACAGGCACAGCCTGTCAGCTACTCCCGTGAGGACAGCCTTCGGGTTGTCAAGCTACTTAGACTCGGTGCAAAGGAATATAAGTCCTTCCCTTCAGGGGAGGATTTAGGAAAGGCTGTACTTTTCTACGCCCGTCAGTTCATGGATCGGCCTTATGTAGGACAGACTCTGGAGATAAAAGGCAAAGAGGAACAATTGGTCATTAACCTGCAAAGTCTGGACTGTACGACACTCGTCGAGAATGTTTGTGCTTTGGCGCTCACTACAAGTCACGGCAGTAAGAGTTGGAAGGACTTCATCCATTGGCTGCGTAAGTTGCGCTACGATGATGGAAAGATAGACGGCTACAAGAGCCGCAATCATTACTTTAGCCAGTGGATTCAGTCAGGAACAAGGCAAGGACTGGTTCGGGAGATAGAGGCTGACCGCAGCATCACCGTCCCAATGAAGCTCAGCTTGACCTATATGAGTACGCACCCCAACTCCTATCCCTTGCTCAAGGACGACATGGAAGAGCGTCGCCTGATTGCAGAGATGGAGAAGCGCGTCTCGGGCGCTACCGTCCGCTACATCCCGAAGGAAAGGGTGGGGGACAGCCGAAAAGTGCTCGGTTGCATCAAGGACGGCGACATCTTGGCTATTACGACGAACAAGGCAGGGCTCGACATCGCCCATGTCGGCTTTGCGGTCTGGGGAAAGGACGGGAAGCTGCATCTGCTCAATGCCAGCAGCATCCACAAGAAAGTCGTGCTGGAACCGATGACGCTTTACCAGTACATGCAGAAGCACTCCACCCAGACCGGCATCCGCGTCATCCGTCTACAATAATGTAATAAACATCCATAGAATCATTAATAATAAATAGTAATATGAGAAGGAAAAATGCTTTAATAGGTGTAATAATGATTGGCACATCGGTCTGCGGACTGACATCATGTGGAATTGATATGCCTAAAGAAACAAAGACATCGTACGAGACGATGACAGTGGAGAAAAAGGACATTGAGGTGCCGATTAAGTTCAGTGCCAAGATGAAGGGACAGACCGACGTGACCATCACGCCGCAGGTGAGCGGTCAGCTGATGCAGATTTGCGTCAGCGAAGGCCAGCAGGTTAAGAAGGGACAAACACTTTTCATCATCGACCAACGCAATGCAAGGTTGGAATTAGAGGCTGCTGAGGCGAACTTGGCAGCTGCATTGGCCTCAGAAAACAGCGCGAAGTTGGAGTACGAATCAAACAAAAATCTGTTCGAGAAGAACATCGTAAGCCGCTACATGCTTGATAACTCAGAAAACTCATATAAGCAAGCTCAGGCCACGGTGACACAGTCTAGGGCGCAGGTGAACCGCGCAAAAGTGAATCTGAGCTTCTGCACGATTACGGCGCCGGTGACGGGTCTGATTGGTGAGATTCCCGTTCGTACAGGTGATCAGGTGTCACCGGGTTCGCAGCTGACGATGGTGAGCGGCAATACACAGATGGACGCGGAGTTCTCGGTGGCGGAGTCACTCATCGAGGATATGGTCTCGGCGGGTGCGAAGGCATCGGACAAGGCAAAAATCATGGCTTCGATGCCGGACGTGACGTTTGTGATGAAGAACGGCACGAAGTACCAGCATAAAGGCCGCTTCAGCAGTCTGACGGGTATGGTGAACGCCACGACGGGTACGATAGCTTGTAAGGCGACGTTCCCGAACCCTGAGGGACAGCTGTTCTCAGGCATCCAAGGCACGGTGGTTATTCCTTTCAACGAGGAGGGCGTGATTGTGGTGCCGCAGGTGGCTGTGGTGAAGTTACAGGACAAGCAATTGGTGTATAAGGTGAAAGCCGATAGCACGGCAACAGCCGTTGACGTTACGACGCAAGATGTTGGTAACGGTGAGGATTGTATCGTCACAAGTGGCCTCAATGTTGGCGACAAGATTGTAACTGTCGGAGCAAATAACGTGCAGGAGGGACAGAAAGTACTCTTTCCAAAGGTAAAGAGTGATAAGTAATGTCATCATAACGTAATTTCGGAAGATGAAAAACAATATATTCATCAACAAATACGTGATGGCGTGTGCCATCTCAATTGTGATAGCGCTGGTTGGATACATCAGCATGAGTACTCTGCCTATCGAGCAATACCCGAACATCGCACCGCCGCAGGTGATGGTCATGACGAGCTACACCGGTGCTGACCCGAACACGATTATGAAGTCGGTCATCCAGCCCTTGGAGGAGAGTATCAACGGTGTGCCCAACATGACCTATATGACCTCGAAGGCAACCTCGACCGGCAACGTGAGTATCAGTGTCTTCTTTGAGCAGGGTACCAACCCGGACATGGCGGTGGTGAACGTGCAGAACTGCGTGTCGAAAGCACAGGCCTTGCTACCAGCCGACGTGACGAAGGTGGGTGTCACGGTGCAGAAGATGCAGAACAACATCCTGCGTATTCTTGCCCTGCGAAGCGTCGATGGCAAGTACGATGACGATTTCGTGTCGAACTATGCTGATATCAACATTGTGCCGCGCCTGAAGCGTATTACCGGCGTGGGTGAGGTGACGGCCTTAGGTAACACCTACGCCCTGCGTATCTGGATGAAGCCCGACGTGATGGCGCAGTATGGCTTAGAGCCGAATGATGTCTTTATGGCCATCAGCAACCAGAGTTTCGTGGCCTCCACAGGTTCGCTCGGTGAACAGTCGGCGAACAAATACCAGTACTCGATGGAGTACAAGGGCACGCTGAAGAGTGTAGAGGAATTCAACGACATCGTGCTGCGCTCCACCGACGGCGGTCATCTGCTGCGTCTGAGCGATGTGGCCGAAGTGGAGATCGGAGCGCAGAGCTACAGTTTCGTGTCGGACATCAACGGCATGCCGGGTACGATGATTATGATCTTCCAGTCGCCGGGTGCCAATGCAACAGAAGTGAACGCCCGCATCACGAAGATGTGCGAGGAGGTGAAGGCGAACATGCCCGCCGGCCTGGAGTTCATCACGATGATGACCAGCGATGACTTCCTCTTCGCCGCCATTCACAACGTGGTCGAGACGCTCATCATCGCCATCATTCTGGTGATCCTCGTGGTGTTCTTCTTCCTGCAAAGTTTCAAGGCCACGGTCATCCCGTCGATATCTATCTGCGTCTCGCTCTTGGGAACGTTCGCCGTCGTCTCGCTAGCGGGCTTCTCGCTCAACATCCTGACGCTGTTTGCCCTCGTGCTGGCCATCGGTACGGTGGTCGATGACGCCATTGTGGTTGTCGAGGCCGTGATGGGTAAGATCGAGGCGGGCATCACCGATACCAAGGAGGCTACACGTCAGGCTATGGCCGATGTGTCGGTGGCAGTCATCTCGTGTACCTTGGTATTTATGGCGGTGTTCGTTCCTGTGACGTTCATGGGCGGCACGTCGGGCACGTTCTTCACCCAGTTCGGTGTGACGATTGCCTCAGCCGTCGGTCTGTCGTGCGTGTCGGCTATGACGCTCTGTCCGGCTCTTTGTGCCATCATGCTGAAGGCCTCGGAGGATAAAGACGAGCGTAAGAATCTGTCATACTATACGAAGAAAGCCTATGACGCAAGCTTCAATGCAATCCTCAAGAAATATTCGAAGTCCGTTCAGAAGATCATCAAGCGCCCCTCACTGGCATGGGGCCTGCTGGTGCTGGCCGCCGTGCTGCTCGTCTTCTTCATGAAGAATCTGCCGTCGGGTCTCGTACCACAGGAGGACCAGGGCGTGTTTATTGCTGAGATTCGCGCACCGGAGGGCTACACGCTGCAGCAGACCAGCGACCTGGTGAAGCAAGTCGAGGAGAAGGTGAAGGAGATTCCCGAGATGGAGAGCTACGCCATATCTTGCGGCTATGGCTTGATATCGGGTCATGGTTCCAGTTTCGCCACGCTTGTTGTCCGTCTGAAGAACTGGGACGACCGTCCGGGCATGAACCATCTGATCGACCTCGTCATTGGTCGCTTCTACTATGCTTGTATGGATATCAAGGACGCGAAGGTGCTACCGTTCCAGTTGCCACAGATTCCTGGCTATGGTACGAGCAACAACGTCAGCCTTATCGTGCAGGACCCGACCGACGGCAACCTCTCGGAGTTTGCAGCGCAGACCGACAAGTTCCTGGCTAAGCTGACTGAACGTCCGGAAATCTCCTCGGCGATGTCTACTTATTCTGAGCGTTATCCGAAATATAGGGTTGACGTCGACGCCACGCAGTGCGACCGCGCCGGTGTGTCGGCAAAGACTGTGCTTACCACCCTTGGAAGCTACTGCGGTGGAAGCTACATCGGTAACTTCAACCAGTTCGGTAAGGTCTATCGCATCATGGCCAGTGCCACGCCTGAGAGCCGTCTCGACCCGTCGTCGCTCCAGAACATCTTTGTCAAGGTGAAGGGCGGCAAGATGGCCCCACTCTCCGAGTTCGTCTCGCTGAAGGAGATTGTCGGTCCGTCAAACATCGAGCACTTCAACCTGTTCCAGAGCATCACCACCAGCATCACCACCGCCAACGGCTACAGTGAGGGTCAGGCGCACCAGGCCATCGAGGAGGTGTTCCGTCAGGAGATGCCCAACACCGCGACCTACGAATACAGCGGTATGTCGCGCGAGGTGGAGGAGTCGGCCAACTCGAACACCACAACCCTCATCTACTGCATCTGTGTGATGCTCATCTATTTGATTCTCGCATCGCTCTATAACTCGTGGTTCACACCGATGGCTGTGCTGCTTTCCGTGCCATTCGGACTGATGGGTGCCTTCATCATGGCTTACCTCTGTTCGCTGGTCAGCCTGCCGGGTTCCGACAACAATATCTACCTGCAGACGGGTGTCATCATGTTGATTGGTCTGCTCTCGAAGACGGCCATCCTGATCACCGAGTTCGCCTCTGAGCGCCGCGCCCAGGGCATGAGTATCAAGGATGCTGCCTTTGAGGCCTGCAAGGAGCGCTTGCGCCCGATCTTGATGACGGTTGTCACGATGATCGTGGGTATGATTCCGCTCATCATCGAGGGTGGCGCCGGTGCTAACGGTAACCGTGCCCTCGCCATGGGTGTCGTCGGCGGCATGAGCGTCGGCACCATCGCCCTGCTCTTCGTCGTCCCCGCCTTCTTCATCGTGTTCCAGCACCTACATGAAAGGTTCCAGGGCGGCGGTATAGAAAACCATAATGATAAATGAAAATAATTAACTACTATGATGAACAAGATAAACAAACAGAGACCGATAAAAAATTCATTTATCATTTGTCATATGTCATTTAGCTTAGTGCTATGTCTCCTGCTTACGGGTTGCAGCCTATACAATAAGTACGAGTCGAAGGCCACGGTTCCTGACGATGCTTATGGTGCAACACAGGACATTAAGCAGATTGAGGGCAACACGTCGCTGGCCCAAATGTCGTGGCGCGAATTTTTCACCGATCCCGTGCTGCAACAACTCATCGAACAGGTTCTAGCACAAAATACTGACTTGAACTCCGCTCGTATCGCCGTGGAAAAGAGTGAAGCCTCACTGAAGGCTGCCAAGATGGCTTACCTGCCTTCGCTCTATTTCTCTCCGCAAGGGACACTTAGCAAGTTCGACAGCAATCCGTGGTCGAAGACCTACAACCTGCCGCTACAACTGTCGTTGGACCTCGATGTGTTCGGTTCCATCACCACACAGAAGCGCAAGTCCCAGGCCGTACTCATGCAGACCAAGATTTATGAAGAGAGCGTACGTGCTAACCTTATTTCGACCGTTGCCCAGCAATACTTCATGCTACAGGTATTGGACCGTCAATTACAGATTCTGATATCCACAGACAGCCTCTGGAATGCTTCCTTGGAGACTCAGAGAGCACTTTGGGAGAATGGTAAGGCCTATTCCACCGCTGTCAGCCAGATGGAGTCGTCGTACCTCAACGTGAAGACGCAGATTGTTGATGTGCGCCGCAACATACGCAGCGTAGAAAATGCCATCTGTAGTTTGCTGGCCATCACACCGCAGCATATCAATCGCACCGCATGGGGCGGATATCCCCTGACGACAAACATAAGCATCGGCGTACCTGCCGCGTTGCTACAATATCGTCCCGATATCCGCATGGCCGACTACGTTATGGCTGAGGCTTTCTACAATACACAAGCAGCCTGCCAGGCTTTCTATCCCAACATCAGTCTCTCTGGCGTCCTTGGTTGGACCAACAGCGGCGGCGTAGTACTGAACCCTGGCGATATACTTCTCAATGCCGTAGGCTCCCTCACTCAGCCCCTCTTTGCCCGTGGCAGTCTTATTGCTAACAAGAAAATAGCACTGCTAACCGAGAAAGATATGCAGCAAAAGTACGTGCAGACTGTGATTAATGCAGGGAACCAAGTAAACGAAGCCCTGGCAGATTGTCAGGCTGCCCACGAGAAGCATGGCTACTACCACCGCCAAGTGGAGGTACTCTACAAAACCTTCATCGGCACCCACGAGCTGATGGACAATGGCAAGGCCAGCTATCTGGAAGTGCTCACTGCTCAGGAAAGCCTGCTTAGTGCCCAGCTAAGCGAGGCCATGAACATGTACAACGCAGCACAAGCTGTCATTGCTCTTTACATCGCTCTTGGCGGTGCCACTAGGTGATTAGGCCGCAGAAAAACTGCTCCATAAGATTGTAAAATAAATAAACTTCCTCCTCCCAACTTTGCCCCAAGGAGGGAGAATGAAGAATTAAAAAGAAAAAATTATAAATAAGTGGCTCCGCAGAGCTTAACAAAGGGACAAAAGAGCGCTCGTGAGGGCGCTCTTATTATTTCAGCATCTCGGCGTATGCTTCGATAGCTGACCTGACACGTTCAGTGGCTTCCGTCATGGTGCACTGCAACTTGCCGCCGCTCGCATTCTTGTGCCCTCCGCCGCCGAAGAATTGGGAAGCCATCTGATCACAGGGGAAGTCGCCGATGCTGCGTAGGCTTAGTTTCATCGTACCCGGATGCTCAGTGTCCTCATTGATGAAGACGCTGAGTCGTACGCCGAGTATCTGCAGAGGAAGGTTGACGATACCTTCGGTATCACCATTCTTTACCTTGAAGCGGCGCCGTTCCTCGTTTGTGAGCGTTATGATTGCGGCGTGGCGGTTGTACAGTACTTTCATATTGACGTAGAGCAGGTATCCCTGCAGCCGGAGCCTCGCCTCGGTGGCCGTCCAATAGACATTACGGTATATCTGGTCCTTGTCGATGCCTCGAGCCAGCAGGCGGCTGATGTACTCGAAGACGACGGAACGATTCGAGTTGAAGGAGAAGGCCCCGGTGTCGCACATCATGGCTGTGTAGAGACATGTAGCTTCATCCTGGGAGATGTCGTCGAGCTCGCCCGACTGGGAGAGTATGTGACAAAGGACTTCTCCCGTAGCACACATCTCGGGCTCGGAGATGGCAACCTGACAGAAATCGGCTGGGTCGAGATGGTGGTCTATGAGGATGCGGGGCGCTGTGCTCTGCATGATGAGTTCCTCCAGTCCGGCTAGTCTGTTGGGCTGGTTCAAGTCGCAGACGATAACGAGGTCGGCCTCGTTGATGACGGTTTTTATCTGTTCCTTATGATTCTGGTTTGTCTGTACGAGGATGCTGTCAGCTCCCGGCATCCAGTCCAGGAAGTCAGGAAAGACGTTGGGCACAATGACGGTGGCTTGCTTCCCTTTCCTCTCGAGATAGTGCTTCAGGGCAAGCGCAGAACCAATAGCATCGCCGTCGGGATTGACGTGGACGCAGATAACGACAGCCCCCTCGGCCCCCTTAAGGGGGAGGATATCTATTAATTTACTGAGCATTTCATTCTTCACTCTTCACTCTTCACTTGTGGGAACGATTTCCCCTCGTCGAGTATCTCCTGAGCCTTGAGGACGGTGGGGTCATCCTTGCCGAGGAACATCAGGTAGTCTTTCATCTCCCCTACATTATATATTATAGTGCCGTAGATGTTTCGCTCAAAGAGACGGCGACTCTTTTGGAGCATGAGGTTGCGGCGGCGCAACTGGTGCTTTTCACCGAACTGAGCGAACTTTTCCAGCAGGTTCTCCCGCCGCAGGAACTTCTCCATGCGGTCCACTGTCTGGAGCGATGTGAGCTTGGCACGGTTCTCGTCGGAATATGCGAAAGCGAACTGCCGGATGAGTCCGGTGAAGACGGCTTCGCGGTAATAGGACGTCACATCCGTAGTGTCCTCGGGAATGAAGACATCGGGCGTGATGCCACCGCCGCCATAGACGATGCGGCCGATGCTGGTCTGATACTGTTCGCCCTCCTGATGGATGCTGTCCTGCGAGAAGAACTCGCCGCGCTCATAGCGCATGATGAGCTCGTTCTCGTATTCCTCGCCGTGTCCTTTCTCGTAGGGTTTCTGGATACAACGGCCGCTGGGGGTGTAGTAACGTGCAACGGTGAGACGTACCACGCTGCCGTCGCGGAATTCCATCGGTTGTTGTACAAGGCCCTTGCCGAAGGTACGCCGTCCCACAATGGTGCCGCGGTCGTTGTCCTGAATGGCACCGGCAAAGATTTCGCTGGCACTGGCACTTCCCTCATCCACCAACACTACGATTGGTAACTTCTGGAAGCTGCCGCGTCCGTCACTATGAAACTCCTCGCGCGGACTCTTGCGGCCCTCGGTATAGACTATCAGCTTGCCTGCAGGCAGGAACTCATTGACCATCTGTATGGCAATGTGCATGTAGCCGCCACGGTTGCCTCGCAGGTCAACGATGAGCTGCTTCATGCCCTCCATGTTGAGGTTGGCCAAAGCAACAAGCATCTCGGCGTAGGTCTGTTCGCCGAAGTTTTTAACGTGGATGTAGCCGGTCTGGTCATCATCCATCATATAGAAGGCATCGACACTCACCACAGGAATGTCGCCACGTACGACGGTAAAGTCCTGTAAATTGGCTGTCCCATGACGCTTGATGCCGAGCTTGACCTTGGAACCCTTTTCACCCCTGAGCAGCTTCATCACATCCTCCGATTCCAGTCCGACAAGCGATACTGTATCGGCAGTGACAATGCGGTCGCCAGCTAGGATGCCCACCTTCTCGGAAGGGCCACCGTGGATGACGGACATGACGTTCACAGTGTCCTTCTCTATCGTGAACTGTACGCCGATGCCGCTGAAGGAGCCTTTCAGGTCCTCGACAGACTCTTCGGCCTCCTTTGGCCCGAAATAGCTGCTGTGCGGGTCGAGCTCACTGAGTATTTGCGGCATGGCATCCTCGACGAGTGTATTCATATCAACCGTATCGACATAGTTGTTGTCGATGAGCTGCAGGAGGTATCCCACCTTGCTTGTGCCGGTGTTGATGATGTTGATGCGCCCGCCCGAGAAGTGGCTGGTGTAGAACGTGCCGATGAAGATGCCAATGATGGTGCCGATGGCAATGAGCAGGGGCGTGAAGCGGTGTTTGTTCTCTGAGTTCATTATGAATTATTAATTGGAATGTATTTGACTTCTATTCCTGCCCTTCGCAGCAGATCAACGCCATCGGTCAGGCGGTATTCGCGGCAGTAAATGACACGCTTTATGCCGGACTGGATGATGAGTTTGGCGCATTCGATACAGGGGGAATCCGTGACGTAGAGCGTACTGCCGTCACTATTGTTGCCGCTGCGTGCTATCTTGGTGATGGCATTGGCTTCGGCATGAAGGACGTAGGGCTTGGTCACACCATTCTCCTCACAGACATTTTCAAAACCCGAGGGCGTGCCGTTGTAGCCGTCGCTGATAATCATCTTGTCCTTGACGACAAGTGCTCCCACCTGCCTACGCTGACAATAGCTGTTCTCGCTCCATATCTGAGCCATGCGGAGGTAGCGGAGGTCAAGGGCACGCTGCTTAGAGACCCTCTCTGACTCTCCAAAGATTGAGGAGTCTATGCCGTTTCTCTTTAGTAAGGCCTTGATGTCAGGTTCTTTACCACGGAAGTTGACGTAAAGACGCATGGGGTCGCAGGTGCCGCCTTGCGAGAGGATTTCCTGGCGGAAGCGCGTTGCCGTCTCCTTGTCAAAGATGCCTTTCTCCAGAAAGAGACTGAAAGCGTCGGCATCCAGCACTTCGGCCCATTTGTAGCTGTAGTAGCCAGCAGCATAACCGCCGCTCATAATGTGCGAGAACTGCACGCTCATGTTCGTTCCAGGAACGGCAGGCAGCAACTGTGTCCGGCTCCAGGCATTACGCTCGAAGTCCATGATGTCCTCGGTGAGAGGCTCCGTCAGAGTGTGATATGCCATATCGAGCATACAGAAGCTGAGCTGGCGGGTGCAAGCATAACCGCAATGGAAGTTACGGCTTTGTCGGATGCGCTCGATGAGCTCGTCGGGTAGGGGCTCACCTGTCTCATAGTGGTTGGCAAAGGTATGCAGGAACTCGGGTTCGACAGCGAAGTTCTCCATCAACTGCGATGGTAGTTCTACGAAGTCGCGCAGGACGTTTGTGCCGCTCAACGCTTTGTAGTGTACCTTCGAGAAGATGCTGTGCAGGGCATGACCGAATTCGTGCAGGAAGGTCTCCACCTCACTTAGAGTAAGGAGCGAAGGCTTTTCGGTGGTCGGCTTTGTCAGGTTCATGACGATGCTGACGTGCGGCCTGTGGTCGGAGCCAGCCTCGTCGATATATTGCTCGCTGAAGTCCGTCATCCAGGCTCCGCTCTGCTTGCTGGCACGGGGGAAGAAGTCGGCATAGAGGACTGCGAGGAAGCTCCCGTCGGCATCAAATACCTCGTATGCTTCTACGTCCGGATGATAGACCTCAATGTCGGGCTGCAAACGGAATGTGATGCCGTAGAGCTTGGTGGCAAGTCCGAAGATGCCCTCCTTGACTTTCTGCAATTGGAAGTAGGGACGTAGCATCTCGCTGTCGATATTGTGCTTGCGGAGCTGTAGCTTGTGGCTGTAATAGCCCCAGTCCCAAGGCATGAGTGTAAAGTTGCTGCCTTTCGTCTCCTGAGCCATGCGGCTGAGTTCTTCCTGCTCAGCCTTTGCAACGGGCATATAGGCGGCATAGAGCTTCTCGATGAGGTCGTTTACACGGCAAGTATTTTGCGCCATCCTGACTTGGAGCGCATAGTCGGCATAGCATTTGAAGCCGAGCAGAGAGACCAGCTCCTGCCTGAGATTGACAATACGTTGCACTATCTTCCGGTTGTCGTAGTCATCTCCCTTGCAACAAAGAGTATTCTTAGCCACATACATCTGGCGGCGCAGTTCGCGATTGTCAGCGTATGTGAGGAAAGGCCCATAACTTGGAGCATGAAGTGTGAAGAGCCAACCCTCCTTGCCTTTTTCCTTAGCAGCCAAAGCCGCAGCATCCTTTGCCGTATCGGGCAGACCTGCAAGCTGGTCTGGGTCGGTGATGTGAAGCTCATAGTCGTTGGTCTGCTTGAGTTCGTTTTGGCTGAACTGCAGCCCTAGTTGTGCTAGTTCCGTCTCGATGGCTGCGAACTTCTCCTTATCTTCTTTGCTTAGAAGAGCACCGTTGCGAACAAAACCTTCGTAAGTATCCTTTAGGAGCTTTTTCTGTTCCTCGGTCAACTCTCCAGGATTTTCCCATACCTGCTTGACTCTCTCGAAGAGTTGTTCATTGTGCATAATTCGGGCATAATGCTCGGTAAGCATCGGCGAGAGTTTCTGTGCCAAAGCGTCCATCTCGTCGGAGGTGTTGGCGCTGACCAGATTAAAGAAGATGCTGGTCGTGCGTTCCAGTAGCTCGCCTGTCTGTGGGGCAATTGTATTCTGGAAGGTCGGAGGCTCAGGGTTATTGATAATGGCAGCTACGGCTTCGTCTTCTTGCTTCATCGCTTCGAGGATGGCAGGCTCATAGTCCTCGAGCTTGATGTGCGAGAAAGGTGCTGTTCCGTGCAGCGTTTGAAAAGTCGGTTCAAGCAGTATGTTCATGTTATAGCTCTTAAACTTTTTAAACTTTTAAACTCTTCAACAAAGTTTGTATATCGTATATGGTAAAATGTCCTCTGCCCAGACGGATGCTCCCTTCCTTGTCCCATCGGTTAAGAATCTGAGAAACGGTAAGACGCATCTCACCAATGTAATGGGCGAGTTCTTTCATGTGGATGAAGAGTTCCACTTCGCCTTCGCAGTCGCGAAAGAGTGTGCCGAGGAAGTGACGCATTCGTTCTTCCGCATTATCCAGTCGGCAGGGTAAGAGAGCCGCTGCCCTTTTCTGGGCGATGGCTGAAAGGCTGTTGAGCAGGTTGATTCGGAACACCTCGCTCTTCATCAGATGACTCCCAATCGCTCCTTTGCGTATGCCCAGCATCTTGACGTCTGTCTTGGCGGAATAAGTATATTCGTAGGTTGGCGTGAGGCCGAAGAGCCTATCTACTTCAATAACGGCAGGAGCCTTCAACAGGGAACGGGTGGCGTAGATGCCGTCGGCTGATTGGTGCTCTCGCAACAGTTCACCCTCGACCAGATAGAGCAGATGCGAGCAGGGCTCACCTTGTCGGATGAGCGGAAAAGCGGAAGCAGGCAATTCGTCTAAATCCAGTCGCAGAGCATCCTCCCAATTGAGAAGTTCCCCGCTGCTGATGCCTTGAAGCAACGGCAGTTTGGTGAAGAGCGCATATCTTGTGCCGAGGTCCTGCATATCATTTAATAATGAGTTTCTTGAATTCCTCCGTACACCAGGTCTGGTATCTTCCTTGCTCATCGGAGTAGATGAAGTATGCCTGCAGTTGTGGCTGTCTCTCGAGGACTTGCTTTGCCTTCTCCAGACCCAGCACCATGAAGGCTGTGGCAAAGGCGTCTGCTTCGGCGCAGGAAGGGGCCATAACCGTGCTCGACAGGATGTCCTGTTGGGCAGGATAACCTGTACGTGGGTTGATGGTATGTGCTATTCTCCGTCCATTGCTGATATAGAAGTTGCGGTAGTTGCCGCTAGTTGCAATCGCTTTTCCCGAGAGGGCGATGACATCTTGCAACTCCGTGTTTGTGGAGGTGGAATCGTCATCAGGCTTGTTGATGCCAATACGCCAGGGCTCACCTTTCTCATTAACACCTTCCGTAACGACTTCTCCGCCTATCTCCACCATGAAGTTCTGGATGTCGTGATTGCGCAGAACCTGGGCTGCTCTGTCCACTCCATAACCCTTTGCGATGGCGCTGAAGTCAAGGATGGAGAGCGGGTTGTCCTTCGTGAGTCTGCCATCTTGGAAATGAATGCCGGAGAGACCGACCAAAGCCCGAAGACTATCCACTTGTAAGCTGTCTGGCAGTTGTCCGTTCTTGAACCCGAAGCCCCAAGCATTGACTAGTGGTGCTACAGTCGGGTCGAAGGCTCCATCTGTGGCACTATTGACGATAAATGACAGCCTGAGCACTTCGCCCAGCATCTCGTCTGCCTCGTCCGTTTCACCCCTGTTGATTCTGCTGATGGTGCTCTGTGGATTGAACATCGAGAGCGAGGCATCTACCTTTTGCAGCTCGGCTTCAAGTTCTGCCTTCAGGTCTTTGTCGCAGAGGTACTTAGCATGGTAGAGCGTTCCGAAGATGGTGCCCTCGTTATGTTGGTAACTATTGACCATTGAGTTTTGACCATAGAGCGTCGAATGCCGGTACAACAGAATAGCGACAATAACAATAGCCAAAAGCAATACCAGATATAACCTACGATTTTTCATTAAGTTCTTCACTTTTCACTCTCTTTGCTTTGCTCAATCTCAATTGGCAGAACCGGAGCATTCTTCACTTTCTTTGAAGTCTTGCCCACATCGAATATAAGGTTCATCGTGCCGCCGAAGCAATTATCGTCGGTTTTTCCATATCCGGGAATGAAGTATGGCTCTCCTTCATCGGGATGTTTCAGACTGATGCGTTTCTTGTAGCGAATGCTCCATCCGAGTCGCACAAATCTCCATAGTTTTGTCTCCACTCCAACGCCCAACTCAATCCAATGTCCTGTTGCTTTCTGCCCGTTAATCTGTAATGGTGCGGCGGTTCCATAAACAGGGTCGGTGAATGTTGGGTTTCCTGTATCGTACTTGAAACTACTGAAACCATAACGGACAATGCCGAAGATACGGTTGCCGTTGTGTTTCTTGTTGAAATTGTAGTCAAGGCCGAAACGCATATAAGGCGCTGTCGTACTGAAAGTATTGCCCGTTTCTGCACCCTCCCGATGGCTGTCTCCGATGCCAAGTTCTGCTACGGGGAAATACTTGTCGTAAAGGTTGATTCGTGCGCCCACCTCCATATTGGCGAACTTGGCATCCATAGCCTTCATGACAAAGCCAACAATGTCGGCACTTACAGCAATACCGCTAAGCAGAGGGGCTTTCTCCTTCTGTTTTTCCTCTTCCTGGGCATGCAGGGATGCACAACTCAGGCCAATCAGAAGCATAAGCAACATCTGACGACCGAAGGAAAAGTCAAAGCAAATGTATCTGCAGGTTAATAGTCGATTCATAGTTCACGGAGGAGCGTACGACGGTAATGGATTTGATGAATTCGTTTGTATGGCGAACGTCTTGAATGGTATGGAAGAGTGTTGTCGGGCAATCGGGCGATTCATAATGCACCTGATTGGTCTTCGTCACCCATACAGTATCTCGGAGGAGGTAGGGGTCGCCCTCAGAATTTACGCCATTAATACTGAAAACGAGCGTGTCTTCTGGCTGCCAGTAGCTTAGAGGAAGTGTGAGTTTGGAAGTGTTCGTAGAACGATTAAGCAGGACAGCATCTGTGCCGCATGCAGTAATGGTAAGGGTGTCTTTGATTGCCACAGCCGCACCCTCTTTGTCGAATGCCCCATACATCGCCACAACATTGTAGAGTGTACAGTCATACGAATCGCAGGCTGCGAACAGCAGGATACCTGACAATATGAAAAGGAACTTTTTGAGTTTGTTATTCATGATTGTTCACATTGTCTGTTGTCCATAGACTTAGATTGTCTTCTCAATCTGATAGTTATTACGCTCGGGAGCATTACGGCTGATGAGCTCGCCCAGGAAACCGGCTACGAAGAGCTGTGTACCCAGAATCATCATTGTGAGTGCGATATAGAAGTAGGGGCTGTTGGTGACGAGCGGGTGGGGGATGCCTTTCCACAGACAATACATCTTAGTGCCGCCCACTACCATCACAGCCAACAGACCGAGCATGAACATCAATGTCCCGATGAAGCCGAAGACGTGCATCGGCTTGAGTCCGAAACTGTCCAAGAACCAAAGTGAGAGCAGGTCGAGGTAGCCGTTCACAAAGCGGTTAAGCCCCATGAACTTCGACTTGCCGAACTTACGGGCCTGATGGTGTACGCGTTTCTCTCCGATACGGGTAAAGCCGGCATTCTTGGCAAGGTAGGGGATATAGCGATGCATCTCGCCATAGACTTCGATGTTCTTGACCACCTCTTTCCGATAGGCTTTCAGTCCGCAGTTGAAGTCGTGCAGGTTATGGATTCCGCTCACCTTCCTGGCTGTAGCATTAAAGAGTTTGGTGGGAATGGTCTTCGAGAGGGGGTCGCCCTTCCTGCGGTTCATTTTGTAGCCGCTCACCAGGTCGTATCCGTCCTGAGTAATCATGCGGTACAACTCGGGAATCTCGTCGGGCGAGTCCTGCAGGTCTGCATCCATCGTGATGACCACATTGCCGTGTGCTGCTCCGAAGCCACAATAGAGGGCAGGACTCTTGCCATAGTTGCGGCGGAACTTAATGCCGTGTACCGTCTCAGGGTTCTCGGCCTTGAGCTGCTCGATGACTTCCCACGAGCCGTCTGTACTGCCGTCGCTGACGAAGATAACCTCGTAGGAGAAGCCATGCGCCTCCATTACTTGCTTTATCCAACTGAAGAGCTCGGGCAGAGACTCTTCTTCGTTGTATAGGGGAACAACAACACTAATATCCACCATATTTATTTACTATTTAAGCATTTACCATTTATAATTGATTCCTGCTGCTATTTTTACTTTTCGCCTGCCTGACTGGTAATGCAGCCAGCAGGGAGACAGGAAGTGCCAGCAGGAAATTATAGAATGCCATCTGCAGCATGATGTCTCGGACGGTCATCGACTGAATCATCTTCTGCATCTCCTCCAGGCTCGAGCCCGGGAGCAGTTGCTTCCATGCTTCGCGGTATTCCTCACTTTGCAGGGCTGTGCTCAGTAGCGAAAGGAAGCGTCCGTTATCGAGCAATAGGAAATAGGCGTATTGTGCAGCATCCGTCAGCAGGCCAGCCAGAATGCAGGTGACGAATGACAGGCGCAGGATATGCAGCCAACTCGACGGGTAGAGACGGCGGTAGTTTGTCAGCTGCTTGTAGAGCGTATAGATACTGATAAGCCCCAGAGCCGTACCCAGCATCGAAAGCAGCGGACGCTCCGTACCGTACATCGTACAGAGGAAGCTGGCCGACCACAACAGTCCAATCGGCAAAGCCATCCATCCGGCAGCATCCATCAAAGTGGGTTTTTCTTTCTGCATATTACTTGTTCACTAATCACATGAGCCCGCAAAGATACAAAAATCCCATATAAATAATGTATAAAAGCTGAAAAAAAACACGTAAAGAAAATATTGTTCACTTTTCACTTTTCACTTTTCACTTAAAAGTCGTACC
>JAGCNQ010000243.1 GCA_017645845.1 Bacteroidaceae bacterium | reverse complement strand
CGCCGCTATTTGAATTAAACGGATTTGAAATGAAGCATCAGTTTACCATTGAAGAAAGACTGAAATCCTTCTCTCATTTTCAGCTCGTTAGAGTTAGTATGAATGAGAATCTTATCCATTTGCGATTTTAACGGGACAGCAGTGAACTTTTTTATTAATTTCGTTATGACCTTTCTTATTAAATTCGTTATATCCTTTCTTAGTAATTAAGGTATATCCCCTTTTACTAGTCAAGTTTTAATCTATTATTTCGCATCCCATGTAAGGTACGAGAACCTTTGGTACACGGATTCCTTCTGGGGTTTGGTTGTTCTCCAGGATGGATGCCACAATGCGGGGTAAAGCAAGGGCAGAACCGTTGAGCGTATGGCAGAGTTCGGTCTTGCCTGTTGCTGTACGGCGGACACGGCATTTAAGACGATTGGCCTGATACGTGTCGAAGTTCGATACGGAGCTGACCTCAAGCCAGCGCTGCTGTGCCTCGCTATAGACCTCGAAGTCGTAACAGATGGCACTCGTAAAACTCTGGTCACCACCACAAAGGCGAAGGATGCGATAGGGGAGTTCGAGCTTCTGCAGTAATCCCTCTACGTGCTGGAGCATCTCCTTGTGGCTCTCAGCACTATGTTCGGGCGTATCGATGCGTACAATCTCTATCTTGCTGAACTCATGCAGACGGTTCAAACCACGCACATCCTTACCATAGCTGCCAGCCTCACGACGGAAGCATTGGGTATAGGCACAGTTCTTGATGGGCAGGTCTTTCTCGTCGAGAATGACATCGCGATAGATATTTGTCACAGGCACTTCGGCGGTGGGAATGAGATACAGGTCATCCACCTCGCAATGATACATCTGTCCCTCCTTGTCGGGCAACTGTCCCGTACCGTAACCCGAAGCGGCGTTCACAACGGTTGGAGGCATAATCTCCTCGTAACCAGACTTCTGTGCTTCATCTAGGAAGAAATCAATTAAGGCGCGCTGCAGTCTTGCACCCTTGCCGCGATAGACAGGAAAACCTGCTCCGGTTATCTTGACGCCGAGGTCGAAGTCAATGAGATTGTACTTCTTGGCGAGCTCCCAGTGGGGAAGCTTTGCGGTCTCGACCACAGGATTCGCATCCCAGTTGCCGACTGTGTCTTTACCCATGACACATTCCTTGAGGTTGGACTTGACGACCCAGTTGCACTCGGCACAAGTGCCTTCAGGAACCTCATCGTAGGGGATGTTGGGAATTTGGCAAAGCAGGCGGGTAAGTTCCAGCTCGGCAGTCTCCTTCTTGTTTTCCAACTCTTTGCTGGTTTCCTTCAAGGCAGCTACTTTGGCCTTGACGGCTTCAGCCTCCTCGCGCTTGCCCTGCTTCATGAGCATACCAATCTCTGCTGCCAGCTTCTTCGCGTTCGAGAGGTTTTGGTCAAGTTCCGTCTGTGACTGACGACGACATTTATCAACGGCAATAACTTCTTCTATTGCTTTGCGAGCATCAGCGAAGTGCTTCTTTTCCAAGCCTGCGATGACGCGTTCGGTTTCTTCTGTGATGAGTCTTAGTGTAAGCATATTCTTTATTTTATAATTTATTCTTAGAAGGGGAACCACACGAATGCTGCTGCATCCCAAAGGGCGTGGCTGATGATGATGGATGTAAGCCTATTGGGCATAAGATAATAGAGTCCGCCCCAGAAGATGCCACATACAAGGGCGGCCATAATGAGCATGAAGTTGCCCGAAGGCAGATGCACGAAAGTATAGCACATCATTGTTATAATGAATGCAAAGAGCGGTGAACGAAACTTCGAGAGCGTCCTTTGCACATAGCCTCGCCAGAATATCTCCTCTGCAGGCCCGATGACGAGGAGCAGAAGCAGAGCGAGCAGGGTGGGCGAGAGCGTACCTTTTATATTATAGATGTCCTCCACCTGAGGGCGTGCAAACTCGAAAAGGATCTGCGAGACTTTGTCTCCGAGCCAGAAGACGCCCCAAAGTGCTACTGCAATGATAATCCCAAAGATGACAGCCGCAGTTGGGGCACCAGACAAGTTACTGACTGTTCCGATGCTCTCTTTTCCGCCAAAAGCAAAGGCGAAGCAGGTAAGTACGATTGCCGAAGCAGTCATACAAGCCCAGAAGTTTACATGTGGAGCCGTCCAAGGCGAGAACATGATGAACCACAGCGCAGCAGCCACAAGCACACTCACGACAAGGGGAAGTTTGCCGCGTTTCATGAATGGATTGCTTATTCTTGCTGTAGTCATAAATGCTTGTTGTTAAGTGAGTGCCTCGATGATGAGTCCTATTGTGAGCGTCAGGCTAAAGGCAAGCTGGAGTTTTGCAGTTGCTTCGTCCAGACGGGCAATAGCGGTGATACCTTCTGTACGACAAGACAACATCTTCTTGCAATTGCCAAGAGCAAGTGGAAGAGTTATTAAAGAGACCAAAGTCCATGGACTGATAAATCCTAGGAGGGTTATGGCCAAAAGCCAACAATAAGGTAAGAGTAACTCAAGCAGGTAAACGTTGATAGCAGCCGGTCTCCCTGTCAGAAGGGCAAAAGTCTTTATTCCGGCCCGTCGATCTGTTTCGATGTCTCGGGCATTATTGACATGAAGGATGGCTACCGTAATGCTGCCGACCGGAACGGCGAGCAATAGTACTGAATAAACGATGCCACCGCTACAGATGAATGATGTGCCAAGCATGGGCAATACTGCATAACAGGCCATGATGACGAGGTCGCCCATAGCGGCATACTTCAATGGTGGATAGAGCAAAGAGAGGGTAATGCCTGCAAGTCCGAACCATAGCAGGGTAATCCCCGTAAGCCACACCATCACTAATCCCATACCAATAGCCAATACTTGTAGTATCACAGAAAGGGTGAATACCTGTTTGGGCGTGAACTGCTTGTCGGTAAGAATACGGACGCCGTATGTGTCATCTGCATCAACACCCTTCTTGTAGTCAAAATAGTCACTCCAGACATTCCCTGCGGCATGAACGAGAATGATGTTCACCAGCGCCATGATGCCTAAGCACCAGGAAATCTTGATTCCCTGGCTCCATAGGTATGCGATTGTCACGATGACAGGCATTGACGAAGCTGGGAAGGACCAGGGTCGTGTGGCAAGTAACCATTCTTTTATTGTATGCCCCTTCATATACTCTTTTAAAAAACATAGTCCCCTCACTGCTGAAAGCACGAGGGGACCTTAATTTGAGTTGTGATTGTCTGTTTCAAATGAGCGCATGCCCTTATGCCTCAGCAGCAACGGGAACCACACTGACAGTACTGCGGTCGAGACGACCTTTCCTGAACTGTACGGTACCATCTACGAGAGCATAGAGGGTGTTGTCCTTACCCATAGCAACATTAGTGCCGGGATAGTGACGAGTACCGCGCTGGCGAACGATGATGTTGCCTGCAACACACTTTTCTCCGCCGAAGATCTTGACGCCCAGTCTTTGAGCGTGTGACTCACGTCCGTTCTTAGAACTACCTACACCTTTTTTATGTGCCATTTTTGTTCAGTCTTTAGCGTTAAACATTAAGCGTTGATACCCTTGATGGTCAGTTCGGTGAACTGCTGGCGATGGCCGTTGAGCTTGCGATAGCCCTTGCGACGCTTCTTGTGGAAGACGAGCACCTTGTCGCCCTT
>JAGCNQ010000242.1 GCA_017645845.1 Bacteroidaceae bacterium | reverse complement strand
GACCTCTACAACCCGCACACCAAAGAGGTCTTTGTCTTCCCCGAAATGAACGATGTGAAGAAAGAACAGGTCGAGGTGTTCATTGCCGGTGGTGGTATCGCAGGTAGTGCCTTGTTCCGTTACTTCTCGGAAGCTGGCAAGAAGCCTGTGATGATCAACTACAGCCGTGGTGCTTCATGGCGCTGCATCGGTGGCGGCCGTCCAGCGTTCTCCAACCCCGACATCGCGGATATCGCCGTGCACAACCACGAGATCTTCAAGAACATGCAGAAGGAGCACAACATCAACTACCACCTGACGCATTATGTCAACCTGGTACACGATGAAGCTACCTACAAGTCGCTCGATGCCTCGCGTGCTTGGAGCGATGCCTACATGATTGAGCGCAAGGACTTCAAGAAAGAAATCTCGCCGCTGTGGGACGACACAAAGACTACTTACAGCCATGCCCTCATCACCCGAGACTGCTGGCAGGCTACTCCTGGCCGTGTCATCGACTACATCCGTTGGATTGGTGTACAACAGGGTGGCCGTTACTTCGAAGACTGCGAGCTGCTTCATGTGCAGAAAGCCAATGGACATTATATCGCTTTGGTGCGCAACCACGAAGGCGAGTTCATCGAATACACCTGCGACCACTTCGTCAACGCGATGGGTTGGGGTGCCGAGAAGTTTAACGATATGCTCGGCCTCGACACGGGTCTCTATCCTGTGAAGCACCAAGCCTTCATCACGCGCCGTCTGCCTATGATGGGACCCAATGGTGACCCGCTCGACATGATTATCGACCGCCGTCACTACAAAGGCTTCAGCGCTGTCTACGGACAGCAGTGGGCTCACACCGGCCAGATCATCGGCTGCGCCAGTCCCGACACGGATGCTTACGAGGCACGTCAGAACATCAAGTACAACAGCAAGGAGTTCTTGGAGATTGTTTCCGAAGTCTTCGCCGAGTGGATTCCGAACCTTGGTGAGGTTAGCTTCCTCGCCTGCTGGGCTGGTCGTTACACCGAGCCACGTTACATCGTCGACCCGGAGGTCGGTCTCTGCACTGGTCTGCGTGGTCACGGCTTCATGCTCGGCCAGTACCTCGCCAAACTTTATGTGGACAAGTACCTCGGCAAGGAAGTGCCTGGCTATATGAAGGATTTGGCTTTGAGTGGCAAGGGATTAAGCGAGAACGCGTTCAAATAGAATGCTGAATGCTGAAATACGAAGTATTCGACGAAGTCAATTATGAATGCTGAATGGGGCTGTCGCGATTTGCGGCAGCCCTTTGTTTTTCTATGTTTAACATGATTCACAAAGTTGTGTTTCACAAACTTGTGAAACACAATGTTGTGAATTAAATAATAATGCGTATCTTTGCCGCAAAATTAGAAGTCATGGACAAGCCTTTTATTTTTGGTATACCTGTAGAAGACACTCATTTCATCGGCAGAGAAAAAGAAATCCAACGCCTTTCCACCAATTTCAAATATGGCGTGAATACCATTTTACTATCGCCGCGCAGATGGGGAAAGACCTCATTGGTCAATAAAGTGGCGGGCTTGGTAGCCTCGAAAGACCTTGTAGTCGTAAAGATGGACATCTTTTCCTGCCGCAACGAATATGACTTTTACAACACCTTTTCCGCTGCTATCTTGAAACAGACCGCATCACGTATCGAGGAATGGAAAGATTTAGCCAAAGGTTTCATCGAGAAACTGACGCCCAAGATTTCCTTGTCGCCAGACCCCAATTCGGAATATTCGGTCTCGTTGGGCATCACATCAAAGACGCACACGCCGGAAGAGTTGCTCGAATTCCCCGAAACGATTGCCAAAAGAAAAGGTTGTCATATCGTGGTTTGCATCGACGAGTTCCAGCAAGTGGGCGAGTTTCCCGACTCGCTGAACGTGCAAAAACGGATGCGCACCGTTTGGCAGCACCAAAGCAATGTCTCCTATTGCCTCTACGGCAGCAAGATGCACATGATGACCAACCTCTTTCAGAAAAAGAGTTATCCCTTCTACAAATTCGGTGAGGTGCAATACCTGAAAGCTATTCCGCTAAGTGCTTGGACTATATACATTTCCGACCGCTTCGAGCGAGAAAAGAAACACATTTCCGAAGCTCTCATTGAGCAATTGTGCGAAAGTGTTGAATATCAATCCTCTTACGTGCAGCAACTGGCTTACAATGTTTTCCTACTTACGGAAACAGGCGTAACCGAAAGCATCTTGAGGCAGGCTCTTGAAGACTTGGTTGACCAAAACTCGGCCATTTTCATCGAGCAGGTACAATCCTTGACCACCTACCAACTCAATTTCCTGCGAGCAGTGCTGGCTGGGAACCATAACGGTTTCGGCGAAAAAGAAATCCGTGAAAACTACGATTTGGGCGTGCCCTCCAATATCGTCCGTCTGAAACGGTCGCTCATCGACAAGGAATTGATAGAAATCACAAAGGACGGAGTCATCATTGGCGACCCCGTCCTCAGGTTCTGGCTAAAGAAGGTGCTGTAAAATGTTACTATTCCGCAGGCGCGAACAATTTCATCCTGAAGGATTCACCGTTCTTCAGC
Organism: Bacteroidaceae bacterium; assembly: GCA_017645845.1. Lineage (GTDB taxonomy): Bacteria > Bacteroidota > Bacteroidia > Bacteroidales > Bacteroidaceae > Physcousia. The sequence continues at coordinate 3 of JAGCNQ010000242.1, read as the reverse complement.
ACG
>JAGCNQ010000241.1 GCA_017645845.1 Bacteroidaceae bacterium | reverse complement strand
GGCCGATGACGTGCAAGTGGTAACTGAACCTGTGGATGGGTGCTTCGCCATTGCGGGTTCGACAGTAACCGACAAGGCCATCATCCTCTATGATGACCAGGATGCCGAAGTGGTGCAGACGGTAGTGGACTGTCTGATTTCCGACCTCAAAGCGGTCACGAGGAAAACATTCATGAAATACACTACCGAGCCGACTTCCCTGAAGAATCCCATCATCGTGGGAACTATCGGACAGTCGAGCCACATCAACCAGCTGATGAACGAAGGCAGGATTGATGTGAGTGATGTGAAAGGGAAATGGGAGGCCTTCGGTATGCAAACGGTGGACAATCCCATGGAAGGTGTGGAGCGTGCTCTGGTCATCTTCGGTTCACAGCCTCGCGCCACAGCTTACGGCATGCTCGAGCTGAGCCGCATGATGGGCGTCTCGCCTTGGATATGGTGGGCTGATGTCACGCCTGCCGTCCACACTCAGCTTTATGTGACTCCGGGCAGACGCGTCTTCGGTTCGCCTTCTGTCAAGTTCCGCGGCATATTCCTCAACGACGAGGACTTCGGTCTGCGTCCCTGGGCACAGAAGAACATGGACACCAACCTCAACAACTTCGGTCCCAAAACCTACGGCGCCATCATGGAATTGCTGCTCCGCCTGCGGGCCAATACGCTCTGGCCTGCAATGCACGCGGGCAGCCGTGCTTTCTGGTTCGAAAAGTCCAACATTCCCCTGATTACGAAGTACGACATCTACATGGGCTCCAGCCACTGCGAGCAGATGCTGAGGGACAACGAGTATGAGTGGGGCAAGACAGGTGACAAATTCGGTGGGCACGGTAACTCAGACTGGGTTTGGAGCACCAATAAGGAGATGATTAAGAGGTACTGGGCAGAGCGCGTAGGCGAGAGCAGAGGCAAGAATGCTATCTACACGCTGGGCATGCGAGGCGTACACGATACTGGTATCAACGGATATAATAGCACCGCCGAGAGGGTGGCTGCGCTGACGGAGATTATCGCCTACCAGCGTCAGCTCCTTGCCGACAGCATCGGTGACCCAACCACCATCCCGCAAATTTTCATTCCCTACAAGGAGGTGCTCGATTGCTACAACGCAGGACTGAAGGTTCCTGACGATGTGACGCTGATGTGGGTGGACGACAATCACGGCTACATACGCCAAATGCCCAATCAGGCAGAGCAGGCGCGTTCTGGCGGCAATGCCATCTATTACCACCTCTCCTATTGGGGTTCGCCCGACTCGTATCTTTGGCTCAGCAGCATTTCGCCTTCGCTCTGCAGTTACGAACTGTGCAAGGCATACGACCAAGGCATTCGCGACCAATGGATTATCAATGTGGGCGACATCAAGCCTGCGGAAGAGGAACTGGAGTTCTGTATGGACCTGGCCTGGGACATCAACAGCTGGACGCCGGAGAAAGCCTACAAATACACGCGCGACTGGGCTGCACGCACTTTTGGCGAGGCGTATGCTGATGAAATCAACAGTATCAAGATGGCCTACTACCGTCTCGGCATCGCTGCCAAGCCGGAACATGTGCAACTCTGCCACTTCGACCACTCGAATGTGGAGATTGATGCCCGCATAGCGGAATATCAGAACTTATATAAAAGGGTGGTGGCTCTGCGTTCGCGCATTCCCTCGTCGCTGCGTAATGCCTATTATGAACTCATCGAATACCCTGTCTGTGCCTGTACCAACCAGAACATCAAACTGCTCAGGGCACGCCAAAGCTTCGTCTATGCATGGGCAGGACAAAGTGAGAAGGCACTTGGCTACGCAAAGGACGCTCAGAAGGCCTTTAACGAGATTATCACGCTGACAACGAAATACAACACCGGCATTGCTGATGGCAAGTGGAACGGTATGATGGACTACAAGCCCAACAACTGGAGCCAACACCTGATGCCTGCCATTGCTACTGAAAATGATGTGGCAGAACAACAGAGCTCCATCCTTGAGCCCGACATCTATATCCTGGATGGAGGCAGCTTTGGCGATGCTTCCTCTTCTGTAAAGAAATTGTACGGGCTTGGCATTCAAGGCACCACGGCTACCGTATGGCCACTTGACCTGACGGCTTATTCGGCTGCCAAAGCAGCTCCGTACGCAGAATATACCGTGCCTGTGCAGAAGGGTCTCAACGTCATTCAGGTGCGCTGCCTGCCGACGTTCCGACTCAACACGGCCTATGATATGCGAGTAGGCATCTCTGTTGCAGGAAAGACTGCTTCGGTCATTTCCATCAAGCAGACAGAGCGAACCGAAGCATGGGACGAAACGGTGGCACAGGGCTACATTCCTGCTGCCGTTCACTACACGAGCACCGAGGACAAGACAATCAGCGTACGTGTCTCTTTCATGGACCCTGGCCTCTGTGTTAGTGCCATTGCAAGCATTCCCTTCATCGCCGGACCGGAAGACCTGACAAGCTTGTTGAACAATGCTGATTTCGAGTACGGCAGTAATAACGCCCTCAACCCGCAAGGCAGCCTGGTGCGCGACGTTCCGAAGGGATGGTCGGCAACAGAGATAAAGAACGGCAATTCGTGGGGCATCAACCAGGATGCCAAGCATCTCTACGGCATCAATGTCTTCTGGGCAAGCGCGAAGCCTCTACCCAATAATTATGAACTCTCGCAGACTATCCCCGCCACCAAACTCGGAGCTGGCACTTACCTCGTGACTTGTGTCCTTGGTGTGCAGAAAGACAAGATGGCGAACTGCCGCCTCTTTGCCAACAAGAACGTGCAGTACTATGGCAAGCAGAGCGACTACCAGACATCCATGCTCACTTCGGGCGAGACGAATACCTTCGCAGGGTACAGTCCTTCTAGTGCAGGCAAGATGACGCTCCATCCGATGGCTGTAATGGTAACACTCGAAGAAGGCGAGAACCTGAAACTCGGTATCCGCACCAGCAACCTCAAAGCCGACGGAAGCCGCTCCACGAGTGACAGTCACGGTTGGTTCAAGGTGGACCACTTCCGCCTGCAACGCATCGATGCGGAGGAGATACCATCGGGGAATGAAGCAATTCAAAATTCAAAAATCAAAATTCAAAATAACGAAGCTATCTACGACCTCAGCGGCCGGAAAATCAGTGCGGAAGCAAATTCTTCATACTTCATTCTTAATTCTTCATTAAAAAGCGGCGTTTATATCCAGAACGGGAAAAAGGTCGTGATTAAGTGAGCGTGAAATTTAAGCTCGCTCAAGCTTCACCGAATGTGAACGAGCTCGAGCGTAGCTCTTCCGCCTGCGCCTGCTCCGCGACTACAATCGCGCCTTTGTGCTAAAGCATCAAAGAATACCTACTGGAGCGCAAAAAGGTCGTGATTAAGTGAGGGAAGTGAGAGTTTGTCACTTTCAGAATTCGACATAAGGCCGGAGACGGTCGATGTCGGTAGGCTTGAAACTTTCAAGTCGGGAAAGCTCCTCGATGGAATGCAACTCTCCATGATTGCGGCGATACTCGTTGATGGCCTTTGCCTGATAGAAATTAAGGTAAGGGTGGTTCATGAGGCGCTGTACGGAGAGTTTGTTAACGTTTATCTTCTGAACCGGCAACGAAGAAAGAGTCATGTACTTCAACACGCTGTCCGGCATCTCCACAGCCTCCATTGCCTGTTCGGCAGAGACAAAACCGCCTAACTTATTCCGATAAGCCACAATCTTGGCAGCCCGCTTCGAAGCAATACCAGGTATCATCTTCAACTGAGTGGTATCGGCAGTATTGATGTCGATGGTCTGGCCCACTTTCAATTTCTCTTGTCTCGGGAAAGAGTCCCGAGACACAATGGCAGCAATTCTTTGCTCTTTCTGCTCTTCCTTTTGGGCAGAACCATCGGCTGAGGTTTGGGAAGGCTTGTACTTAGACGGTTCAACATACTGAAACTCCTTTGCAATCCTAACCTGTGGTCCTAAGCGTTGCCACATCTCTACTGTCATACCTGGCAAACGCTTGAAGTCTTCGGCCGTATGGTAGCGTCCGTGTTTAGCTCGATAACGATATATACTCCTCACCTGCCAAGGTGCAAGACCAAGACGCAGCAAGGTAGTGGAATCGGCTGTGTTGGGGTCGAAAGGAAAAGTCTCCACCGGTTCCTCATCCACAGCGTAGGTGTATTGCTTGACCGCATATCTTGACTGGGCATTCTTCGTTTCCTTTACTTCCGTTGGTGTCTTGGGACGCTGCCAAGACCACACAGACAGGCCGATAATGCCAAGTAGCAGTACCCATTCGAGCACAAGCAAGGCTCGACGCTGCGACTGCGTAAGGGAAGGCTGACGTTTCATGAAAAGAGTTCCTGTACAAAGACTGCCGCGATAGCAAGCGGTGCCACGTAACGGATGATGAAATAATAGAGACGGAAGAAGCGGAAGCGCAACGTGCCGCCATTTGTCAACTCGTATTCAACCATCTTGCGGTCCAGATACCATCCTGTAAAGAGACAGATGATGATGCCACCTATAGGCAGAATGATTTTCGAGGCTGTAAAGTCGAAGAGCTCAAAGATGTTCATATCAAAAAGCGTCAGGTCGCTCCATACACCGAACGAGAGGGAACAAGCCACACCGAGCAACATACAAGTGATGGAGACAGCAGCTGCAGCCTTACGACGTGAAATAGAGAAGGCCTCCAATACGTACGCCGTAACACTTTCGTGCAATGATATGGCACTGGTCAATGCAGCAAGAAGCAAAAGCAAATAGAAGAAGCCAGAGAAGATGTACCCCAGCACGGGTATATGACTGAAGGCTATATTGAAGACATTAGGCAAGGTGATGAACACCAGTCCAGGTCCGGCATTTACACTCACACCCTCTACACTAAACACAGCAGGGAAGATGATAAATCCACTCAGTATGGCAACAAAGGTGTCGATTACGCTTACACCCACAGCTGTTTTAGGCAGGTTAGTATCTGCCCTAAAATATGAGGCATACGTACACAAGCAACCCATCGCAAGGCTCAGCGAGAAGAAGGCTTGCCCAACGGCACTGAGAATGACATTTGCCGTAATCTTCGAGAAATCTGGTTTGAGCAAGAAACGCAAACCCTCGGAAGAACCAGGCATACTGAATGAGCAAACAACCAAAATACCGATGATGAAGAGTAGCATCGGCATCATTACTTTCGAGGAACGCTCAATACCCGACTGCACACCTCGGGCAATAATAAAATGTGTCAAACCCATGAATATTGCACCCATCAGTACTGGTAACCACGGGTCACTCACGAAGTTCTGATAGACAAGCGTATAGTCACGGTCAGCCTGCAAGTGTCCGCAGAGCGACTCTATAAGGTAGAAAAGCGTCCACCCGCTGATGACAATATAATAGGAAAGAATCAGGAAGGCCACGAAGACTCCCGCAACACCCTCTATGCGCCACCACTTACCAGGTGCCAACTTGGCAAAGGCTGATATGGTGTTGGTGTGGGTATGCCTACCTATAAGGAACTCACTCATCATCACAGGTATGCCTATCACAGCTATACAAAGAAAATAAACGAAGATGAATGCCGCACCTCCGTTATTGCCTACTTCTGTCGGGAAGCGCCATACATTACCAAGTCCAACAGCAGAACCAGCAGATGCCAACACAGCACCTAACTTGCTACCAAAGTTGCCTCTTTTATTTACCATTTACTATTTCAACTTTTTAATTTTTCAACCTTTTCACCTTTTACAAGAATAGGGGAATTATTTCGTTGAGGAAGATGACGAGAATACCTATTGGTGCAACCCAGCGAATAAGGACTAATAATGGACGCATCGAACGAACAGAAAGAGCGCCGTTGTTCGTCAGTTGCTGTTCCACAAACCGTCTGTCAAGATACCAGCCCACGAAAAGTGTCATTAATAGGCCGCCAAGAGGCATCAGGAACTTGGTCACAGTGAAATCGAAGAGGTCGAAGAACCCGCGTCCAAACACAGTTATTTCCTTCCATGGACCAAAAGAAAGGGAACAACAGGCACCAAGCAACAAACAGACGAATGTTACGACTGCCGCAGCACGTCGCCGTCCAGTCTGGAAATGTTCGGAGATGAAGGCAGTGCATATCTCGTGCATGCTGATACTACTTGTCAATGCTGCTAAAAGAAGAAGCACGTAGAAGAGCAGGGCAAAAACATAACCCACAAGAGGCATTTCACTAAAAGTCAAATTGAAAACGTTAGGTAAGGTAATGAACACCAAACCGGGACCTGCATCGGGAGCAATACCAACACTGAAGACCGTAGGGAAGATGATAAAGCCACTCAACACCGCCACCAATGTATCAATAATACAGACATTCATGGCCGACTTCACAAGGCGCGTCTCCTCACTGAAATAGGAGGAATAAGTCACGAGACAACCAAGACCAACACTTAGGGAAAAGAATGCCTGTCCCATAGCACCCAATATCACTTCAGGCGTCACTTCACTCAGACTAGGCTGCAACAAGAAACGGATTCCTTCGATAGCTCCGGGCATTGTCATTGAAAAGCACACCAGCAGAAGAATGATAACAAGCAACATTGGCATCATCAACTTGGAATATCGCTCGATGCCATGCTGTATGCCACGTGCCACGACGAAGTGTGTCAATAACAGAAAGACGGCAAGGTAGATGATAGGTTGCCAAGGATTTGACACAAAGGCATTGAAGGCCTGAGCGAAGTCTGTTGACTGTAGTCCGTTCTCGGATGCTTTAGCACCGAGGCACGCTGATAAGGCGTGGAGGTCTGTTGTCTGTTGTCCTTGAAGCTGTCCCAGTGCAGATTGAACGGTATAGTGAAGCGTCCAACCTGCCACAACGGAATAAAACGAAAGGACAAGGAAGCCACCCAACACGCCCATGATGCCTGCTGCAATCCATGGTTTGCCAGGCGATAGTTTTTGGAAGGCACCAACGGCATTGGAACGTGCTGAGCGTCCGATAACAAACTCACAGAGCATAACGGGCATAGCCAACAGGAGAATGAAACCAAAATAAATAAGGATAAATGCCGCTCCACCACCTCGTCCCACTTCCGTTGGAAAACGCCATATATTGCCCAAGCCAACAGCAGAGCCTGCCGAAGCCAGAATGACTCCTAAGTGACTACCGAAACTAGCCCTACCTGAATTCATATTTTTTAGATCTCTTAGAACAAAAGCACGCTGTTAAGACGCGGAACATAGTTCATAGTTGACTTAAACGTCGAGCCAAGCATATCGCCACGCCAGCGCAAAGGTACGAAAAAAATATGAACTATGAACTATGTTCCGCCTGCACCTGAAGCTTTTTTGAAAAAAAGCGAAGAACTATGAACTAATTGTCGTATCTTTGCAGCAAAATTTCTAAAAAGAGTCTTTATATGCTTCTTCTGTACCTACGCCGCTACCCCATTACGCTTCTGTTAGCTGTCGGCATCGTGCTTCTCTCCCTCCTGCCAATACCAGATTTAAAGATGCCTGTACAAGTGCCATTAATTGATAAATGGACACATATGGTGATGTATGGTGTCCTGACACTTGTTATATGGTTTGATTATAGACGTGCTCACCATCAGTACAATGCATGGCGGCTCTTGATTTTTGCTTTTTTCGCACCTATTGCGATGGGCGGCATTCTGGAACTCATGCAAGACTACCTCACCACCTGTCGAAGTGGTGAGTGGCTTGATTTCGTGGCCAATACCATCGGCGTCTGCATAGGTTCCGTCATAGGAATCCTGATATTGACAGTCGTCAGAAAATCTACTTAACAAAGATTTTCTTCCGCTGGAAGATATAGAGCCCGCTGTCCAGTTTGTGAACTTGTTCAGGGGTTGCGTCCTTCATAACCAACCTGCCCTCGGGAGTATAGACATCGGAAAGCCCATTGCACGTATCCTCCTTGACACTACCCAGAGGAGTTAAAGTGCTGGCAGGGAACATCAGCATAAGGGCAGGCATACCGCTGGCACCATAACTCTCCACAACATCGTCTGCTATGGTTGACTTTGCAAAGTTGCCTATTTGAATGCCGCGCGTCTGATCCATATTGGTATAAGCTTTCTGCAGATTGCGCTGGATATGCGTCAGGTATTTTTTCTTCAATGTCTCGCTCAATCCGCAATCATAGACGAGCATCTTTATATACTGTGCATAAATGGCAGCATAGACGCCCTGCTCATAGCCGTTCTCATACTTCAGTATGTTAGCGGTACACATGTTGGATATTACATAGTCGGCTGCTTTCTTTGCCTTCGTCAGATAGCTTATCTCCTGGGTCAGCTGATAGAGCAGACAGCTGGCGCCAATATATGTGGCCTGATTATACAGATGATCTTTAAACTCCGGATCGCCACCATGAATGCCATCTGCCACACGTCCGTTGCTGACCAGAGTATTGTCTGCCCAGGCATAGACCTCCTTGGCTTTTTCCAGATACCACTCTTTGGTCTGCTTCGTAGGACGAGCTACTGTCGGTACTTCACGTCCCTCCGGAACGAGTCGGTGAAGCAAACAAGCTGCAATAACCGTCGGGAAGTTAATGCAGGCAGAACGGAAATCTCCGGCTTTATGCGGTTTGGGCTTATCGATGGGTTGCCACTCCCAGAACATACCACCTCCATACTTGCCTTCAAAACGAGCAGGGTCGGCATACGAGCCATCATCACCTACTTTGGCTGAGCCGTACCATACGCGACAGAAACTTCTCTCGGAATAAGTGAGATAAGTTGATGAGCCGAATGTCTCATAAGCACGCGCTAAGGCACAGGTCCACCACATGATATCATCATAGACAAACCAACCGTTATTGGTATTGCAGTCATCGAAATTGAAATTGGTGTAGTGTGCCTTCTCTCCATTGAAGATTTTGTTATGCAGCTGCTTGTACTTCCTCATGCGGGTATCATCATCCTCGTGTTTGGCACGATTGTAGGCATTGATGACCATATCATAAAAGATTGCCTGACACCAAATAGCCGCCGCACAACCTGAGACATCATTGTCGCGATAGCCATTGCCGCGATGGTCAGCCTTGGATTGCTTAGTATCAGCTTTGTATATGTACTTATCGTTCGCTTTGTCGAGGAACGCAGCATTGAAATCTTCGTAGGCTTTCCATTGGGCCTCGTTATCGTAGGTAATGGCCACCTGTGCGCTGGTATAGCCTGCCCATACCAGCATACAGAAAATAAGGGTTGACAATCTTTTCATAGTTTTATTTCTTTTTCTTTCCTTTAGCGACAGGTTTGTACTCCTTGCTGAAGGAATAGGGTACTGCTTCGTCACTTATGCCGCGTTGACGGTTAGGCTCTGAACCCATAACATAATCCATCCTAGCCCCTTGGACAAGGTCGGAATGATTAACATAATTAACGGTGTGTTCAGCACCATTCATAGTGAGTTTCTGAACATAGCGGTTATCATCGCTGTTTTCAGGTGCTGTAACAACAATATCCTTGCCATTCTCTAGGTGCAAAGTCATCTTCTTGAAGTAAGGCGCACCCAGTACGTATTGGTTGGAACCGGGACATACGGGGTAGAATCCCATAGCTGTAAAGATGTACCAAGCAGAGGTCTGTCCGTTATCTTCATCACCGCAATAACCATCAGCATGAGCGTTGTACATGCGGTTCATCGTCTCGCGCAACCAATATTGAGTTTTCCAAGGCTGACCACCGTAGTTGTACATATAAATCATGTGCTGAATAGGCTGGTTACCATGAGCATAGTTACCCATGTTCATAATCTGCATCTCACGAATCTCATGGATAACGCCACCATAATAGCTGTCATCGAAGATGGGAGGTAGAATAAATACGCTATCAAGCATCTGGTTGAAGACATCCTTTCCGCCCATCAGGTCGATAAGTCCCTGCGGGTCGTGGAAGACGCTCCATGAATAATGCCAACTATTACCCTCAGTGAAGGCATCACCCCATTTGAAAGGATTGAAGTTGGGAGCCCATTCGCCATTAGCAAGTTTACCACGCATCAGGTTGTGCGAGGGATCGAAAAGGTTCTTATAATTCATAGCATGCTCTGCATAGACTTTAATTTCCTTCTCGGGCTTTCCCAGAGCCTGACCTAACTTATAGATGCTCCAGTCATCGAAGGCATATTCCAACGTGCGGGCAGCACTTTCGTTAATGCTATCGTAAGGAACATAACCTAACTTATTGTAGGTCTGCCACTGCTTACGTCCGCTTGTGGTACGGGGCAGGTCTGCATTGGCACCATGTTTGACAGCTTCCCAAAGTGCATCAATATCATAGCCTCGAACACCCTTCAGATAAGCGTCGGCTACAACAGAAGCAGAGTTGTTACCCACCATACAGGCACGATGACCGGGAGCACTCCACTCGGGCAGAAAACCGCTCTCCTTATAAGCATTGGCCCAACCCTCCTGCATCTTTTGGCTCATAGAGGGCCACATCAGGTTCACTAGGGGG
>JAGCNQ010000240.1 GCA_017645845.1 Bacteroidaceae bacterium | reverse complement strand
TTCACCTGCAGGGCCAGACAGCCCATACCGCTCTTGTCGGCGAATTCGGTCTCATCGGGCTGCTTCAGGTAGAAGCTCTTGGCAGCATCCTTCTTCACATAGATCACGGGTGTGTAGTCATAGTCGCTGTACCAAGTGCTCAAAGTGAAGCTGTAGCCTACATAGCAGCCTTCCTCTGGCAGGGCAACGGCATCGAAAGCGCCTTCCGACCAGGTGGTGGCCGAACCGCCAAACGATGTCAAAGCGGCTTCAGCCAGGTTCTCGCCATCAAGGCTGGAACGCACCCAAACCTTGGCATCAACTATATTGGCCGAGAAGATGCGCGAACGGAAACGCACGCCTGACAGGTTAACGCCCTTCAGGTCGCCTGCACCATCCACGAAGGTAGCGGCCTCGTAGGTGCCGAGCTTGTAGTTGCCCGTGAGGCTCTGAGCCTGATCAGAATAATAACCCCACCACATTGCATTGGTGGCATCTTGTGCGCTGGCAGAAAGAGCCATGGCGCCAAGGACTACTGTAAAGAAAAGTTTTTTCATGTTGTTAGTGTATGAATGATTAAAACGTAATTATCTGAAAATGGTCTCATGCTGCACCGTGCCATCCTTGAACGATGTCTGCTTGATGTAGATGCCCTTGCCTGGCTCGGCAATCTGCCTGCCGCTGAGGTCGAAGTACTTCACTGCGGTTGCCTGGCGGTTGTCTTCACTGATGGCAGCGATGCCCGTCTGACCCGAAGGCAGCGTATGCTTGCTGCCATCGGCCACTACATAGACGCAGTAGTCCGAATAACGCTCCTCGCCTGCCATAAAGTAGATGCTCTGCAAAGCGATGCTGTCGAAGCTGAGCGACAGGTCATGGTCGAAGGCAATCACATGGTAGCTGCCATTGCAGTCGGTACGCTGACGCGAGGTCTGGCCACGGTCCGAGAACTTCGAATTCACAAGCACCGAATCAACGAACATGGGATACCAGTCCTTGTCGAATACAAACACCTCGCCATTGACGAAGAAGCGATAGTACAGCGAATCGGGGTTGATGTAGTTGCCATCCACATCCTCCGAAGGCACAACGTACGTCATCGAAGTCATGAGGTTGTAGGTCATATCCACTTCGAAGCCGCGAATGTCGGGAGTAGCAGGTGTGGCTGCCACCTCGTAGAATCGTTTGATGTCCTGGGTGGGGAAACTCTGGCTGTAGCTAGCGTTGCGTGCCTTGCCCAGGCAGATCAGGAAGCCATCGGGTCCATAGAACGAGTCATTGGCCTCGTCATAGTACATCACGCAGTAGTCCTTGCTCCGATAGATGGGATAGCCGCTTTCGTCCAGTCCGGTGTAGGTGGCACCCTTGGTGTAGAGGTAGTACTGTCCGTCGTACAAGCCCACATACTGACCGCCTGCAATATAGATCGAGTCACCCACCAACTCGCCCTTCACCAATGCTTCAGGCGTCTTGGTGGACATGCCCTTGAAGTAGAAGTCGTTGCCATCGCGGGCAATATACACCATCTCGGGCACATAGTATTTGTAGGCATTGTCATACCTCAGCGAATACGGATTGAATACGATGCCCTCGGGAGCCACTACCAGCGTGTCGGTGAAGCGCTCGTAGGCGTAGCCGTAGTTGTACGAGAACACGCCTCCATCCTCGTTGACGATACAGATCTCGAGGTCCTCGCTGCTGAACGAACCCGTGGCATCGTCATAGTCCATCTCAAACTCGTCCGACTCGGTATCGGCATGGATGTAACCCTGTGCATCGGCATAAGCCAGTGAGATATAGTAGAGGTTGCCGTTGCTGTCCTCGTAATATACCTGGGGATTCTCAAACACCACCGCATTGCGGTATTCGTTGATGGTGCCCTTGATCCAAGTGTTGTACGGATAGGACGTCACAAAGTTCTGCAGATAGATGTCGTCACCGTCATACACCACACTGGTCTTGATGGCACTGCGTCTCACAAACTCATCCATCTGCAAGTCATAATACGTCGTGGTCAGCGAATAGTCGTAGAGTGTGCCATCCGGAGTGTCCCAGATAGGATGCTTGCGGGCTTTGCGCTGGCTCGAACCTGAAAGCTCCGACTGGGTTGTCGCCTCGTTCAACTGTGCACGCCTGATCTGGGTCTCTGCCGGAACAGACACCTTCGACGAAACCTGAAAACTTTGAGCACTTGCCGAAGCCGCAAAGAGGCCCAAGCAAGCTGCAATAAGAGTAGATTTATTCATGCGTTGATATATTAGTGAATATTGGTAATAAAAAGTTACTCGATTAGCGTGGCAAAGATAAGGAAAAATTCATAACATCCAAAAAAAAAGTCAACCAAATTACTCATTTTGTATATTTATAACTTTTTTTCCAAGACTTTTGTCCTTTTTTCCTGGCATTTCTTGGCTTATAGTCTCGAAATATGTATCTTTGCGCCATAGTTACGAGAATAACCTCCTTACTCCAAATCCATAAAAGAGAACTATGAAGAAACGACTTCTAGCAGTATTGCTTTCACTTTCTACCCTTCATATTGCCACAGCTATGCCTGCCCAACCGGGCACATGGCGCACCATCACTCTTACCGATGGACGACAGGTCACCGCTCTGCTCTGCGGCGACGAACGCTTCAACTTCTTCTCCACTTCCGACGGAGCATGCTATCTCTTCGACCCCGAGACACACGCTTACGCAATCACCGATCAAGCTGGTCTGCAAGCCCAGGCTATGTTGGCTCTCGACCGTGCAAGGCCTCTTCGCGTCCGTCAAGCTGCTAACCGCTCCGATGCGCGGCAGAGCTCCGACCGTGAGCA
>JAGCNQ010000239.1 GCA_017645845.1 Bacteroidaceae bacterium | reverse complement strand
TTCAGCTCAGCTTTCCATACCGCTTACATGCTGTGGAAGATGGGTGCCAAGGTGGTAGGCGTAACTTCCGGGCAGGCACCCAACACGTTTATGGAAGTTACACGATTCAAGTTGCCGAATACAGGTCTTGAATGCTCTGCCTCCAACTCCCTGCAGAGTTGCTTCCCCACAGATCATCCTATGGCAAAGACTTTCACTCCAGACATCCAACTGTCGTATGACGACTATCGCCAGTTCGACTTCAGTAAGGATGCAGAATTATTGTTTATCGAAAAGTTAAAAATGAAATGAAAGTATTAGTCATTAACGCATCAGCAAATAAGGAGCGTAGTACAACGCTTAAACTTACCATAACATTTCTGGAAGGTCTCGGCATCGAGGCTTCTGAAGTGGAGTTCGTAACTACCATCAGGCTTAATATCAATCCCTGCAGGGCCTGCTATGCTTGTTGGTTTAAGACATCAGGTATGTGTGTGCAGAAGGACGATGCAACCGCAGCTCCCTACTTGGCAAAAGTGAAGCAGGCTGGTGCAGAATACAAGGCTGCAGAAAAGATTTCTGACGAGACACAGGCATATCTCGATACACCCATGCTCCCTGCCGAAGCATTCGTTAAGACCGTGAATGGTATTTTTGAAGGTATGATGAAAAAGAAATGAAAAAAATCCTTTTTGTCTTAGTGTTTCTGATTTCTGGCGTCTTGCCTCATCAGGCGCAAACGCCAATAAATGACAGTACCAGCTATGGTGCTTGTATCATGCGCAATGACTCTATTATTGGCATTAACGAGGATGAGCGTTTTGCCATGCACAGTGTGATGAAGTTTCCACAGGCGTTATACGTCGCCGATTACCTGAGTCGGAAAGGTTTGGCTCTTGATGATAATATCGTTGTCGATAAGGCAGACCTGATGCAAGACACATGGTCGCCAATGCTAAAACGATTTGAAGGTAAGATAGCCCTTTCGTATGCAGAACTGCTGGAATTGTCTCTCGGACAAAGCGACAACAATGCGTGCGAACTCCTTTTCAAGCATTGCGGCAAGCCCCGAGCAGTAGAGAAGTACATGAGAAAACTTGGATTCCGTGATATCCATATCCGCGTGACAGAGGAACAGATGCACAAGCACCCTACGAAGGCCGTCGAAAACAGTTCTACCCCCGCCGAAATAGTTCGTTTGTTCGAGTGGTTTTATCATCATAAAGACGACAACCAATATCTGACATTCATCTGGAAGACGATGGCAAACTGCTCGACAGGACTGAAACGAATCCCTGCTGCGATACCCACAGATGCTCGTATCGTACACAAGACAGGTACAGGATTCCCATCACCTGAAGGAGTGCAAGACATGAACGATGCAGGTATCATTCTCATGCCTGATGGAAGCCACGCCATCATCGTCGTTTTCACCACACACTCACCATCTGAGGAAGTAATAGCAAATATTGCCAGACAACTGTTAACGCAATAAGATAAAGCAATGAAAAGATTACGACTCGGAGCAGCGCTCCACTTCCTTATAGCTATTGGTCACATCGGCTGCCTGTTCGCTCTGGACGAGGCATTCGAAGCCTACGGCATCCGTGAAATTATGCATCAGATGGTTTCTGGACATGTCTGGATGCTGTATGGCCTGACCATCGGTCTTGTGCTCGCCTTCACACTTGCAGGACTTTATGCCCTCTCTGCCACAGGCGACATCCGTCGCTTGCCTCTGACGCGCACGGCTATCATCACCATCGTCGTGCTCTATAGCCTTCGTGCGCTGGTTGGAAGCATTAGCTGCATCTATGATTTCAGATGGCTGCAATTTATCTCATCCCTCGTTCCCGCCATTATTGCATGGTGCTACTGGCCGGGAGTAAAGGAAAGAACAACGAAGTGTTAAATCCATGTTAAAGTCTTCATTTCCCTTGACTCGTCCCTAAGGTCATGCCTTAACTTTGCAGTCGCTTAGCAAATACATCGCGCGATATGAGTAAGAAAACAAGGTTAAAAATCGGAGAGTTCTCACAGTTGATGCAGGTGACGGTAAAGACCCTGCGTCACTACGAGCAGAAAGGACTGCTCGCGCCTGACGAGGTGGACGAGTGGACTGGCTACCGCTACTATTGCATCGACCAGATGCAACAGTTGAAGGACATCCGCGACCTGCAACGGCTCGGCTTCTCGTTAGACGAGATCAAGGACCTGTTCGATGATGGTTCGCACACGCCGACCATCCGCCAGATGACCGAGAAGATCAGGGAAACGGAGGCACAGCTGAAGGCACTGATAGCCCGTCGCAACCAGCTGCTCGACTGGAGGACCGCTCGCAAAGAAATGAAGACAATGGAAAAATTTAGCATTCAATCACTGCCCGAAATCATCGTGGCAAGTCAGCGTGAAGTCATCCCCAACTACGCCGCTATCGGCCCTATGTGTGTAGAGAAAATCGGCCCCGAAATGCAACGCCTCAGTTGCAAGTGTCCGCCGCCAGGTTATTGCTTCACCGTCGAGCATAACAAGGAGTACACGCCGACGGACATCGACATCGAGTATTGCGAACAGGTGGAGGAGATGGGTCACGACAGCGCCATCATCCAGTTCAAGCGTCTGCCCGCCGTGCCCCGCGCCCTCTGCATGAAGCACATGGGCCCCTACGAACGTTTCTACGAGTCGTTCACCGAGGCCTTCCGCTACATCGAGGAACACGGCCTCAAGGTCGCAGGTCAGCACCGCACATGCTACATCGACGGAGCCTGGAACCAAGAAGACCCAGAAAAATGGCTGTCAGTGATTCAGATTCCAATAGAGTAATCATCCGTCCTGATCGTCCCATATCGTTTGGGGCGGTCAGGAAAAAATAAGTTATATAATAATGTGGTATAAACTTAGTACCTTTGCTTTCAAATTCGAGATAGCATTATAAAGCCTCCCTACCAGTCCGCCTAGGCCGGACTGCCAAAGAGACTCTATTCAAAAAGTATGTAGCGGGTGTTGCTCTTTTTGTGCGAGCCTACTTATATCGCGCACGATTTATTGTTAAACAATCTTAAAGTTTTAGGTAAATCGCTTGCGATATAAAATAAAAGCCATACCTTTGCATCGCAAACGACATAAAGATTTAGAGTCCCTTGATAAGGGGCGGCTATAATGCAGGGATTCAATATTAATAAAATAAATAGATATGGCAAAGATTTATGATTTCAAGGCTCAGACGAGCAAAGGTAAGGAACTGGATTTCTCACAGTTTGAAGGTAAAGTGCTGCTGATTGTCAACACAGCCAGCAAGTGTGGTTTTACACCCCAGTTTGCAGGACTGGAGGAGTTGAACCAAAAGTACAAGGATAAGGGATTGGTGATTATCGGTTTCCCCTGCAACCAGTTCAAGGAGCAGGATCCCGGAAACGATGCACAGATTGAGGAATTCTGCCAGTTGAACTACGGCGTGACTTTCCAGATTATGAAGAAAGGCGACGTGAACGGCCCTGCTGCAGAACCTATTTTCGAGTATCTGAAGACTCAGGCTCCCACCGAGGAGTATAACGGTCTGAAAGCCAAAGCAGCAAAAGCCCTCTTCAAGACTATCAGCAAGAGTGTGGAGAAAGACAGCGACATCAAGTGGAACTTCACCAAGTTCCTCATCTCGAAGGATGGCGAAACTATTAAACGCTATGCTCCCACCACCGAACCAAAGGACGTTGAGAAGGACGTAGAGGCAATGCTTGCCTAATTGAAAATTGAGAATTGAAAATTGAGAATTATGGCTCACGCAGAATTACAACTCGACAATCAGATTTGCTTCCGTCTCTATACAGCAGCCCGACTGGTGACACAGGCATACACACCGATGCTGACGGAACTTGGTATCACCTATCCGCAGTATCTGGTGCTGATGGTGCTTTGGGAGAAAGACAACCAACCCGTAAATGATATTGCCCATCGTCTGTTGTTGGAAACGAACACCGTCACTCCTCTACTCCAGCGCATGGAAAAACTTGGTATCGTCAACCGCAAGAAGGGTGAGCAGGACAAGCGCCAGCAGATTGTCAGTCTTACAAAGAAAGGCAAGGAGATGGAAGAACTGGCTTATGCGAAGATTCCTGCCGGTATGGGCGAGCAACTATCTGCCTGTCCTCTGAAGCTCGAAGACTATTTTCATCTAGCACAAGAACTAGACTCAATTATTAAAACATTAAAGAAATAAGACCAACACGAAATGAAGTATATAAAATTATGTTTCCGCTTACTGCTGGGTCTCTTTATGACCTATGCAGGTTATAGTCACCTGACCCATGCTCGTCAGGAGTTTGTTGCACAAGTACCCACATGGCTGCAGTTCAGTCCGGGCTTTACAGATTTCGTTGTCCTCGCATCAGGCGTAGTAGAAATCTGTCTTGGACTTGGTATGTTGTTCCTCTGGAAGAAGAAGGCACTCGTCGGTGCGCTGCTCGCACTATTTTATGTGCTCATCTTCCCTGGCAACATCAACCAGTATGTGAACCACATCGATGCCTTCGGCCTTAACACAGACCAGGCTCGTCTCATCCGACTCTTCTTCCAGCCCGTCCTCATCTTCCTCGCCCTGTGGTCTACAGGTGGCTGGAATTATTGTAAGAAACTATATAACGATTGCAAAAACAAATAAACTATGACAATACAAGAAGCTATCGAAGCCCGTCACAGCGTAAGGGCTTACAAAGACCAGCCGTTGACAGAAGAAGTTGTCAAGGTGCTGAATGAGAAGATTGCAGAACTCAACAAGGAGGGCAACCTGCACATACAACTGATTCTGAACGAGCCCAAGGCATTCCAAGGTAAGCTGGCTAAATACGGCAAGTTCAGCGGAGTGGGCAACTACCTCGTAATGGCAGGCAAAAAGTCGGACGACCTGAACGAGCGTATCGGTTA
>JAGCNQ010000238.1 GCA_017645845.1 Bacteroidaceae bacterium | reverse complement strand
TCTGAGGCGTGAGTTCTCCTACTCGAACTACGAACAGAGCTACACACTGCCCGACGATGTGGAGCGTGACAAGATTTCCGCTAAGGTCGAGGACGGCATCCTGACCGTCACAATGCCGAAGATGGAAAAAGAACAGAAGAATCTCTCCAAGGCTATCGAAGTTTGCTAAGTAAACTAGTTGACAAGAACAAAATTGAGGAGCAGCACCCCAGAGTGTTGCTCCTCTTCTTTTTTCTGACTATATGACTTTTAAATCCGACTACTTTACTCCAAGACTCTTATAGATGATGATAATAGCATCGCTGAGGTCAATCACACCGTCACCATTCATATCTGCAAGGGCTTCGTTGAAGTTGGAGGGAACCTCATGCAGCGAGTAGTACGTCACCATGATAGCATCGCTGAGGTCAACCTCGCCGTCGCCGTTCACATCACCCAACATAATCTCCTGAACGATGCGGAAGGTGGAGCCGTCATCGCTAGGGCTGCTATTGCTGTTCCACGTCTGAAGAGCACCACCGCTACCGCCGAACTGGTTGATGCAAACGTTGGGATAGTCTGGCGGACTGAGCACGAAGCCATTGGAATTGGGTCGGGCCTGCCAACTATAGTCTCCTGGCCGCATCACAGCGTTGACTTGATTGCTGCTTTCCTGTCCATCAAGAGTCAGAACCTGGCTCAAACCTGTCGCACGGTTATAGACCTTGATATGCAGGGGATCACCGCCGAATGCCCACTGGTATTCAGGTTGCATCAGCGTCTCGTCATCCACCTCTTGAGGATAATAGGGTTCCGTGTCTGACATCCTTACATGGTATCTAGTGCGGATGGTTAGGTTGTACCAATGTGCATCAGTCATTGAATTTGTGAACTGGAACGGCCCGTTCCACGTCACACGGTAGGCGACGTGGCAGTCGCTTTCTGCTGTTTCCGGCACTTCGCCAATGGGTTCGAGAGAGAGGAACCCGCTAGCCTGTGGAGGATCGGGCAAGTCCCTGCCCACAATCACTTGGACGGTCTCGCTGTGAATAATCTGATTTTCATACACATAGTCGTAGGTGACATTCACCCTTTCCATATTGTTCTCGAGAATGTCATTCCATATCTGGTTGGCGCGCGTCTCCAACCAGTTGGCAGCCACATTCACCTGCTGCTGATAGTTTGTTCCATCGCCCCAAACTGTGCGATTGTTCTCAAAAGAGCCATGAGCAAAGTCGTAGTAGTCCTGACAATACTCAAGAAGTTCCTGCAGGTCGTTCTCCATGAACTCTTCCCACAATTCCTGATAGAGGACACCAAGGGGCTTGTATTTAAAGCGCAGGTCTTCCAAGAAACTCCTAATCTCGTTGAAAGGCATGTCGCTCCAATAGTCGCTGGTCGCGTTGTCTTGGAAGTAGCGGCCGTGACCCTCATAGCCGAAGGCCCAGTCGAGGTCCCACACAGGTCCGAAGACATACTTAACTGTGTCGGTTAGGAAATCTTCTTTATAGCAGAAGGTACTTTTGGGATGATATAGCTCAAAATTGCATATCAGTTCATTGACCATCAGGAAGCGTACCAATTGCTCCACATCCACGTACTGCGAGATGTCTTCTCCGTTGTAAACGGCCTGCAAGAAAGCATTGAAGTCTGTTTCCACTGTTTCCAACGTGAGGAGCGAAGTGCCCTCCGAGAAGTCTGGTTCCTTGATGTTGATGGGGAGGTTGTATGGAGAAGAATGGAACTTCTGCCCCTCGGGTTCGTCATAGTAGCTGTCCAGTTCGAGTAGTGCAGCTGCACTTTCGTCCGGGATATCCACGCTGTTGTTGGAGAAGCCTACCTTCTCCGTGAAGTTGTAGCTGCCTCTGTATTCACCATTGAGATAGAGGTCCACGGGCACAATATGGTTGGCTGCAGCGGCTCCCATCAAGTTAGCTGCCTTCATGCCGATAGCGTTCGACATCAGGGAGCCTGTCTGATAGTTTGAGAGTAATACCCAGTTCTTGCCTTTCGTCATACCCAAAGGCTTCACCTTAGTGGCGAACTTCAGACGGTAGGGTTTCTTAGGCCAGCTCCAACTACTATTTCCACGTCCCCTGATTTGCAGGGCAATTTCTTCCATCGATGGGAAGATGCCGTGTCCGTCGATGCTGATTGTGGCATCCTTGTATTCCGTTTTGCTGGTGATAGACAGTCCGTCAGCTGTATTGATATAAATGGTTGGCACTTCGGCCCTGTCTGTCAGCCAATCCACATGGACGCGAACCATACGTCCGTAGGGATGCATGGAGTAAGTGGTGCCTGCATCGTCATCCGCGAGCAGCATGGTGATGCCCGGTCGGGTCACGACATAATAGATGTCCTGATCAAAACGGAGGCGAGAGACCTTGCTGACCTGCAACGCGCCGTCCACATACACCAGGGTCTCCTCGTCCGGAACCTGAAACGACGGAGTCAGACGCTTGCCGATGGCAACTACAGTAAGGAATACTGTATCACCGACCATTTCACCAATTGCATCAGTAAAGAGCTGATCGTTGTATTTGTTGTTGAACTTGAACGAATCGAAGGTCGGGAAGTCCGTCGGAGCCTCTTCGCTTACCGATGCCACTTCGGAGAGGTTGTAGGTGAAAGTCTGTCCCGTAGTAGTCTGGATGCGCAATCTGCCGCCCGTCTCTACATGGGATGTGACAAGACTTAGCGGATAGGCCTCGATGCGTCCGTCATTCAGATACACATGCAGAGCGTCGGGGAACGAAGTCTTTCCTTCCGTCTGCGGGTCAGGCCCTGACCCTGTCTCCTTTTTTGTCAGGAAATACTGCTCATTTATGGAACGTGAACTGCCGGCATAGGTACCTAGCAATCCCTGACTGGCACGCAGATTCCAGTACCACGTTGGAGCCACCTTACTATTAATATATAGGGAGCCGTCGCCAACCTCGGTGATATTCCAGTATTGGCTGCCGTCACCGGGGGCCTCCGAGGCCAGCGTCATGTTCTTGTAATATGCATCCACACGTCCGGTAGTGTAGATGATATACTCGCCCGAAGCCTCGTTCCGGAAGGTATAGCCGTTTGCTGTATTGGTCACTATCCAGTAGGCATCCTCCGTCTTCTCCTGCTCGCCAGTAACGTAACAGATGTAGGGTAAGACGTTTTGGTAGGCACCCAACGCCACATATCCATCCACCTGTTGGCAGGAAATGGAATATACGCCGTCCTCTACAACAGGACCGGCAAATGATGGGAGCAAAAAGCATCCACATAACTGAAGAAAAAGTATGAAAGCTATCTTTTTCATAATGTAAAATCATGTTTTCGGCTCCAAAGATACAAATAATTTAAGAGTTAATAGTTAAGAACTAGGTTTTTTTGTACTCAAATGCAAGATTCTGTGTTACATACTGAAGAAAACCATGAAAACTCTTTTAGTTAGCTATAGCGAAAAAGCTCATCTTAATCCATAAGCACGATGTCGAAAATCTTTTTGGTATTAGGTCAAAATCCCCCTCTCCCTAAGGAAAAAAAGATTTTCCCCTTAGGAGTATTTTCTGTTCCACAGTTTGAAACTTATGTTCCAAGCCCTAGAACATATATTTCAGGATTTGGAACTTATATTCCAAGTCGTGGAACACAAAATCCTCCGAGGGGGAAAAACATTTGTATGGGCATTGTCAGTTATTTTTCCGCCTATAGAACCGCACATAGTCAATCTGGTAACGGTAAGGCAGTTCGCTAGGATTGACGCGCCCCACCCAATAGCCTCCCAACTGCATGTCGAGCAACAGGTACATGGGACGGTCGTAGGGGAACTGCTCAGGCCCGAGCTCAGGTTGACGGCGGTAGGTGAACGTCAAGCGGTCATTAATGAGGAAGCATACACTATCCTCGTAGAGTTCCACGCTATAAACGTTCCATTTCCCTTTTTTTATGGGAACCGTGTAATGCCAGTCCTGACTCTTGCGTGCAATGGTGTCGTATTCAGTAACGGCAGAGTGAATGGTCTGGTGGGCAAAATCGTCGTAGTTCAGCCGCTCCATGATATCTATCTCGCCACCATAAGGCCATTGTCCTTCGGGTAAAAGCCAAGCAGCAGGCCAAGCTCCAGAAGCATCATCCATACGCAAACGGATGTCTATCCTGCCGCGCTGAAAAAGCATCCGACCGCGGGTATAGACGCCGCCTGTCAAGAAATGAGCGGTATCTTCAGGTAGGAAATCGTTCGTTCGACCATAAAGAGTGAGCCGTCCACGACGGACCTCGTATAGACGGTCGTCAGAACTCATGTATTTGTTCCACTCCGGAGGATTTGGGAAACGCGGAATACGCGTCCACTCGTCAGAGAGTTGCCGCCCGTTGAACTCATCCTGCCACACCAGTTCCCATCCCTCTCGCTGAGCCGAAACAAGTTTCTTTGTTTTGGCAAAAAGGTCGGAAGGGCCAAAGCAAAACGCCAAAAACGCACAAACAACCAACTTAATCATAGAATACTTTTTATAATTTATCCCTCTTCGAGTGCAAAGATACAAAAATATTAAGGATTAAGAATGAGGGATTGAAAAAGATTAGGGATTAAGAATTAAAAAAACATAATTCTTTACTCTTCTACCTTCACTCTTCATTTATTCTTTGTATCTTTGCAACATCAAATGAAAAGAAGTGATGTCAAAACGTCCCTTAATACTAATCTCAAATGATGATGGTACTCAGGCGCAGGGTATACAGGAACTGACAAGGATGATGTGCCGCCTGGGCTATGTTATCGTTGTGGCTCCCGATGGGCC
>JAGCNQ010000237.1 GCA_017645845.1 Bacteroidaceae bacterium | reverse complement strand
CGTTGAGGGAATCATCCTCGCGACCTTGCAGGAGAACGGTAGCATGATAACACGCGACCTGCGTGCTGCTTGCGGTTTTGTTGGACCTAATATGCGCAGTAAGTTCGACGGCTACATCACCCGACTTGAGATGTCGTGCCATATCGTTACCGAGGATTTTGTATATCCTACCGACAAGCACGGTCGCAAATATGGTTTCGGCTGGTCGCTGCTTACCACTCCCGAACGCCTGCTCGGAGTGGAGGCTTGCAGGTGCAACCGCACTCCCGAAGAGTCGTACAAGCGTATGTACGACCATCTCAGCGCATTGCTGCCCGAGGCTACCGAAAAGCAAATCAAGAAAATGCTAAAACAATAATATTCAGAGTTTTAAATATCTAATTTCAAAGCTAGTGTAATTTTTTTGAAAAAAAATGAAATACATCGTTTGCGATATAATTTTATTGTAATTTTGCATCGTAAACGATATAATTTTTATATGGCATACGAACAACTAAAATTGGACAATCAGCTTTGCTTCCGTCTTTACACGGCTGCACGACTGACGATGGGCGCCTACCACCCCTATCTCGACCCGCTGGGAATTACCTATCCGCAGTACCTGGTGATGTTGGTGCTCTGGGAACACGAAAAACAGACCGTAATGGACATTTCGCATCGTCTGCTGCTCGACACCAACACGGTTACACCGCTTTTGCAGCGTATTGAGAAGGCGGGACTGATAAAACGCACCAAAGGCAAGGAAGATGCTCGCCAGCGCATTGTTACGCTTACCGACAAAGGTCTTGCTATGCAGGAACAGGCAAAGCATATCCCCGAATGTCTGAGTGCTATTTCGCTATATATAAATAAGTTATTATTCCAGAAGCATGAATAAAAGAAAACATTTGAATATCTGAATCGACATGAACTACCATCAAATACTTGAGAATATTTACATGGACATCCGTCCATATGCACAAGTGGGCAAGCAAGCCGACTACATTCCCGCTCTTGCCTCGGTAGACCCCGACCAATTCGGCATCTGCATCAACACACTGCAAGGCGATGAATATGCACTGGGGCAAGCCGACACGCGTTTCTCCATACAGAGCATCTCTAAAGTGTTCAGTCTTGCCTACTGCATGAGCATCCTTGGTGATAATGTATGGCTGCGCATGGGCAAAGAGCCATCGGGCACTGCGTTCAACTCACTCATACAACTAGAACTTGAGAAAGGCTATCCACGTAATCCCTTCATCAATGCCGGGGCCATCGTCATGTCCGACATTCTGCTCAGCCACCTCTCACATCCCCACGAAGACTACATCGCCTTCATCCGCGAGATCAGCCACAACGACACCATCAACTACAATGACGAGGTGGTGCGTTCTGAGGAAAGCCAAGGATACCTCAATGCGGCCATTGCCAATCTGCTGAAGTACCACCACAACATCGACAACGACATCGCCGACGTTCTGCATTTCTATTTCCTCACCTGCTCCGTTGAAATGAGCTGCAAAGAACTGTCGCAGGCATTTCTGGCCTTTGCCAACCATCGGCAGTCGTTCGACTTTCATGGTGTGAGCCTCACCTCATCGCAAGTGAAGAGAATCAATGCCATCATGCAGACCTGTGGCTTCTACGACGAGGCTGGCGAGTTCTCCTACCTTGTAGGACTACCCGGAAAAAGCGGTGTGGGCGGAGGTATCGCCGCCATTTATCCATCCCGCTATTCCGTAGCGGTATGGAGTCCGCGACTCAACGAGAAAGGCAATTCGGTCATGGGAATGAAAGCACTTGAACTACTCACCACCGAAACGGAAGAGTCTATTTTCTAAGAGTGGATTGTGTTTTCTAGCATAGAACTCGCTCATGTGTACAATCTGAATAAAGTCGGTCTGAAAAACTTCGAAAGGTTAGTAGAAGAACATGGTATACTGAGTATAGCCGGACATAGCCACACATTGAACGACTCTGTGAAAATCGTGTGGTATAACCAGACAAGAGTGCTGAGACTCTTCACCCATATTAATGATGAAACACTCGTCACTAAATATGTAGAGACGATCATCAGAAGAACTTTCGGCACCAAATATGCAATGAAACTCGCAAAACCGGTACCAAAGAATAATATTGTAATAAGGTAAATTCGGATTTATCGGCCTCTTGCCTCATCATCTTGATAGAGAATAAGCCCCAGTGCATCATTAGAGAGCAGTGGGGCTTTCAAATACAATAGGCGGGTCAGAATAGGCAGTTATCAGCGCTCTTGGCAATATCATCAGCATATTCATCCAGTGATAGCCTTACATATCTTTTAAACGTGTCATATTTTTTGTGACCGCTTAACTTCTTACACAAACTTCAGGACAGTGCCCTACCACGTGCTCTAAACACGCTTCATATTCACTTTTCAGCTGGGCAGGGAGCTTTTTCTCTCTGCCCTTGTTTCTTCCGGGATAGGTTCAATATTGGATGTTAAATCCCTGGAACCCCCCAGGAGTTTTCGCGACGATTATCGCAGCGTGTTGTGAAATTTCCACAAAATTCTTTATAGAAGTATGTACAACTGCTTTCGCGGCCTGCGATGAAAGGCTAGCGTATCTTCCTGAATTCATGGCTTATAGGTATTCGTTCACTTCCTTTATCGCTCCGGCACATTCTTCCACAACTTTTTCTACTGTAGTGCCGTACTGCTCCTTGAGGACAAGCCTCGCTTCTTCCAGGGTTATAGGAATGACATCTTTAGGCGGCGGGTTCCCGACAGCTTCCAGTATCCTTATCTTTTCGTACAGGACTCCGTAGTCCTTTCCAACTCCCTTTGCGTTCATGGCCGTGATCCTCGGGTCGAGAATTCGTTTGAACTGCTTTACGTTCTGTCTTATTCCCTCTTCTATGAGAGCCTCTCCATAACCCCTTACGTGCATTGCCTCGTCTATCAGTCCCATATCGTAGAGCTGCTTTGCCTGGTCCTGGCATGCCTTTCCCTGTCCGATCCATTCCTTGCACTTGTACTCGAATGTTTTG
>JAGCNQ010000236.1 GCA_017645845.1 Bacteroidaceae bacterium | reverse complement strand
TTAAGAGTTAAGAGTTAAGAGTTTTTTTTCTTATTTGTTCAAGATATTATATAATTATGAACTACGAACTATGAACTATGAACTAAAAATGTGTACCTTTGCATAGAAATAAGTCGTAAAACGCAATGAACAACAAGGAATACCTCGTCATCAGCCGCAGCAACGGCACGACAAAGACAGGCTCGCCCTACGCATCGCTTAAAGTGGCCTCCCTCACAGAAACCATCAATGTCGCCGTCTGGGATATGCCTCCCACGGCAGAGCCACAAGTTGGCGGACTCGTTGTCTTTTATAATATCAAGGACAACGATGGTAAGAAGTCATGCGACTTCCGCGACCTTAAGGCTTGCGGTGAGCCATTGCTTGATCATCCTCTGTATAATTTATTGCCTCGCCCCATCCGCAGGGATGTATGGGACAATACTATTCAGAAGTTGCTGAGCTTTTGTAGTGACAAGGAATTGATGGCGATTATCGAGGAATTCGCGGGTCGCTTCTACGAACCTTTCAGCCTCTATCCCGCGGCCACCAATATGCATCATGCCTACCCGGGAGGCTTGCTCAACCATACCCATCAAATGCTTCATATGCTCGAAGGGCTCTACCCTTGTCTGCCTTACAGCATCAAAGTGGAACATTGCATTCTGGCTATTCTTTTCCACGATTGCGGAAAGATGAATGAATACAGCAAACAGGGAGAGTCTCAGCCCGATATGTACCTGCTCGGACACATTTATATTGGGGCACACTGGTTACAGAACATTCTTGAGAGTAAAGGATTCGACAAAGAGGAGACGAAGCGCATTGTCCATTGTGTCTTAGCCCATCATGGCAGTCGCGAATTCGGAAGTCCCGTTGTTCCCTGCACCCAGGAAGCCATCGTGGTAAGCCACATCGACAACCTCAGTGCCAAGACCGATACGCTGGAGGGTGCCGGAGATATGGAATACGTGAATGCCCTTGGGACGAAGAAAGTGGCACCGCTTTAGTTCGTAGTTAAAGAAGATGGATTATCAGAAGGAAGAACTCCAAAAGCTTCAAGAGGCGCTCTATGAGACGCTCGAAGAAGTAGATCGCATCTGCAAGAAGCATGGCATCCATTACTTCGTGACAGGAGGTACGGCTATTGGTGCGTACTTTTGGCAAAAGATTCTTCCCTGGGACGATGATATCGATGTGGGCATGCTGCGTCCTGACTACGAACGTTTTGCTCAAGTGGCACAGGAAGAGATGGGCGCCCGCTTCTTTCTTCAGACCCCCAAAACCGAACCACACACGCCCTTCTTCTTTATGAAGGTTCGCATGAATGGTTCCCGCTTCTCTGAATCCACTTTCCGTCATATCCAAATGCACCAAGGTATATATGTCGATATATTCCCCTTTGACAAAATACCCAAGCAGCCTTGGCTCGAACGACTCCAGCACCGGGTGGTCTATTTCCTAAATGGTCTATTCATTGCAAAAGAGATTTGGCAATGGAAGCATTGCGGCCAATGCGACATCCCGGAACCGAGAAAAAGAGGATGGCTGCCCTGTTTCTTCACACGACTGCTTATTACAATCCTGAGCAAACATACTATATATAATATAATGTATAAGGTGCAGACTGCTTTCAACAACCGCTCTCTGCCGCTTTGCAAAAATATCATCACCAAAAGCGAACGGGTGCCAGTCAGGGATGTTGAACAAACTCAAACTGTCACATTCGGCCCTTTGCTGGTCAGTGCTCCCCACGATCTTCTGCTCTACTTAAATAATCATTACGGCTCTGTTCGCAAGGACATTCCCGACGAGATGAAGATAAGCCACCGACCCGAAAAACTCGTTTTTAAAGAAAAGCAATGAAACAAAGAAATCATGCCTTTGATATCCTGTGCGGCATCTGCATCATTCGGATGGTAACGCTGCACATCATGTCTTTCTGCGGACAGGACAAGCAGGACTGGTGGCTTGAAGTCATGCAGTGGAGTTTCTTTTTCATGAGTTTCTTCTTTTTCAAGGCCGGCTACTTTAATAAGGGCACCTCGGCAGGTTCGGACCTTGATTATTTACGAGACAGAAGCAAACGATTGTTGGTACCTTATTTGATGAGTGGAATCATTGGGGCAACTGTCTATTTCAGTTTCTATTATCCCTTGACGGAACGCTACCATAAGTTTGTCGAGCCTTTGGAGTGGAGTCATGTTTGGATGAAGAGCGGTTTTTACGGCAACTCACCCATCTGGTTCCTTTTCTCTTTTTTCACCGTATATATGATGGTACGCTATATCGACAAGGTGAAGTATCTCTGTTGGCTGACAATTCTTTTTCCTGCTATTAGTTACTGGGCTTTCCGTGCAGGGAATAATGTGCCACTGAGCCTCGGCAATGTTTTTATCGCCTGTTATTTCTTCTATCTTGGTCGATTGTGGCGATGGGTAATGCAACGTTTCGAAAGCCAACAAGTAATGATTGTATCGTGGTTGATGGTAACGGCTTTTGTCGTCTTGGGGCTCACTATTCCGGGAACTTATAATATGAGCCAGAATCTGTTTACTGGTAATCCTGTGATGGCTGTTGTAAATGCCACATTGATATTGTGTGGCTTGGCAGGTGTGCTACTGACTATGCGTGTGCCACGTATTCCCTTGCTTTGCTTCATCGGAGAGCATAGCATGGTTTTCTTCATCTCACACTATCCGATGCTCTACTTCTACAAATTTACACACCTTTCTTTTGGCAGAAGCATCTACGGAAAAGTGGATGATGTGCTCATCCTATTGCCTGTCATCTTTTGTCTTTGTGCTTGGCTTGTACCCTACATAGAGCGAGTGCCTTGGCTCAGCGGACGATGGCCCAGTCAGCAGCGTGCATCTGTAGCAGACGTTCAACACCCTGACTGATAGACTTCAGTCCGAAGTTCTCCGGTCTTACCTCCTTCCAGGGAATCCACATAATTTCTGCTGCGTCATCTGCCGCGATAGCGTATTTTGTGCTGTTTACGTGGCAAAGGAAGAACATGTCTATGGTATGAATGTCTAACCCACCATACGGATAGATATTGGGAATAGAGAACAGGAACGTTACACTACCTACGCAGAGCCCGGTCTCCTCTTTTACCTCACGCACGACTCCCTCCTCGCTGGTTTCGTAGCAGTCGCAAAAGCCACCAGGGAGGTCCAGTGTTCCTTTTGCCGGTTCTTTCGCTCTGCGCACTACAAGCAGTTCATCCTTTTCGTTTGTTATTACAGCCACCGTTGAAGCGCTGGGGTTGAAGTAATATACAAAGCCGCAAGCCTCGCAGCGTTTGCTTTTGACATTGTTTTCCACAAATCTCTCAGAACCGCAAAGGGGACAATAACTAAACTTTTCCAAAGGATGTTGTGCCATATCTGTTAGTTTTTGTTATTTTTGATTTGCAAACATATAAAAAAACAAAAGAAAAAACAACATAACCCCGAGTTTTCTTCGCTCTTTAACAAAAAACAAGTAACTTTGTATTGAAATAATAAAATTAGTACAATTATGCACATGCTATCTGAATGGTTCAACCAACTTGACCCCACTCTTAAATTATTCTGGGGTATTGCTATTTTCGCTTCCATTGTAGTACTTATCCAAACCACCATGTCTTTTATCGGTATGGGAGATGTTGACACAGGCGATGTCGATGTTGATTTCGATGCCGATACTGATGCTGATGCTGACAGTATGGATCATGCTGGAGCCATGCACCTGCTCTCTATCCGCAATGTTTTCTATTTCCTTTTGGGATTTGGTTGGACAGGCGTAAGCTTTTGGAATACCATTCCCAACCGCATTACATTGTACGTCGTTGCTGTTCTGATAGGATGTGTTTTTGTTTTCATTTTCCTATTCTTGTTCCGCCAAATGATGAAATTGCAAAGCAATGGAGCTTTTGATATCAACGATTCTGTTGGCAGGGTTTGCGACGTCTATTTGCGTATCCCTGCAAATAAACAAGGTTTGGGAAAGGTACAAATTAGTTTCAACGGCTCTGTGCAGGAACTGGATGCCCGCACTGGGGGTGGACAAATTCCTTCTGGTGCCAAGGTTCGCGTATTGCGTGTAGTAGATAAAAATGTCTTGGAAGTAGAACCTGCATAAACATATAAATTCATAAACTTATAAACTCATAAACAAAAAAAACATGTTTGAAGATCCTCTAACTCTAATTGTGGTGTGCGCCATTCTTGTGGTTGCCATCGCTGCTTTTTTGGCCAATCGTTACAGGAAGTGTCCTGCTGACAAAATCCTTGTTATCTATGGTAGTGGTAGTGGTAGTAAGAAATCTGCCAATTGTGTTCACGGTGGCGGTGCCTTTGTATGGCCTGTTATTCAGGACTATGCCTATATGAGCCTGACTCCCATTGGTATTGATGCCAACCTGACGAATGCTCTTTCCCGTCAGAATATTCGTGTGGACGTACCTTGCCGCTTTACCGTTGGTATCAGCACTGACCCCGAGTACATGAATGCTGCCGCTGAGCGCTTGCTTGGTCAAAGCGCCAATCAAATTCAGGAGATGGCCCGTGATATTCTCTTTGGCCAGCTTCGTCTGGTTATTGCCACTATGAGTATTGAGGAATTGAATTCCGATCGCGACAAGTTTTTGGAAGCTGTTACTTCGAACGTAGAGGTGGAACTAAAGAAAATAGGTTTGAAACTCATCAATGTGAATGTAACTGACATCAACGACGAGAGCGGTTATATTGAGGCGCTTGGTCAGGAAGCTGCAGCTAAGGCTATCAACGAGGCTAAGGTTCGTGTTGCAGAACAAGAAAAGATGGGTGAAATCGGTAAAGCTGAAGCTGTTCGTGAAACCCGAATCCGTACTGCTGCTGCCAATGCGGAGGCTGTGAAGGGTGAGAACGAAGCCAAAATTGAGATTGCCAACTCCGATGCTAATCGCCGGGAACGTGAAGCAGAGGCACAGCGTAAGGCTGTTGCTGCTGAGAAGGTTGCTTCTGCACAGGCTCTAGAGGAGGCATATGCCGCAGAACAGAAGGCTGAGAATGCTCGTGCTGACAAGGAGCGCGCTAGCCAGCAAGCCAATGTCATTGTGGCTCAAGAAATAGAGAAGAAGCGTATCGTTATCGAAGCTGAGGCTGCTGCTGAGCAGAAGCGCGTCAATGCTAAGGGTGAGGCAGATGCCATATATGCTAAGATGGAGGCGGAAGCTAAGGGACTTTTCCAAATCCTCACAAAGCAGGCGGATGGTTACGACAAGATGATTCAGGCAGCAGGTGGCGATGCAACCAAAGCCTACACACTTCTGCTGCTAGAGAAACTGCCTGAACTTGTTAAGACACAGGTTGAGGCTATCAAGGGTATCAATATTGACAAGGTTACCGTGTGGGACAATGGTGGTAATGCCGATGGAAAAGGGTCTACAGCCAACTTCCTTTCCGGTCTTCTGAAGAGTGTTCCTCCCTTGAATGAACTATTTGACCAAGCAGGCATGTCGCTCCCGGAATATTTGGGCAAGAAGAAGAATGAGGCACCAGAGGTATCCGAAGAAGAGGAAACAGATGGCGTATGAAGTTAAGGGTGGGGCTTTGTTGTCTCATCATAAGTAGGTATTTTTTTCATTTAGGGGCATGTGGTTGCTTGCCATGTGCCTCCTTTTTTCTATCTTTGCATAGCGAAATGAGTAAAAAGCGCTATCGATGACACTAAAAGAACTCAACAAAGGACAAGCGGCCACTATCCTGAGTGTAGGCGGTGAGGGGGCGTTGCGTCAGCATTTCCTTGACATGGGAATGATACCCGGCACTCAAGTGGTCCTGCAGAAGTTTGCTCCTCTTGGTGATCCGATGGAGTTGCGCATTCATGGCTACGAGTTGACTTTACGTCTTGCTGACGCAGAGAAGATAGAGGTGACTCCCTCCCCCAACCCCTCCTCTAAGGAGGAGAGCAACAAAGAGTTCTCTCCCCTTGGGGAAAATTGGAGGGGGGGCGGACTTGAGCATCCTGGCTTGGGTGAAGAAGGGCGCTACCATGAGGAAGATACGCTTCATCCTCGGGTCGAAGCACAGAAAGGCCGACTCACTTTTGCCCTTGTCGGTAACCAAAATTGCGGCAAGACCACTCTCTTCAATCAACTGACCGGAAGCAAACAGCATGTAGGCAACTTTCCGGGCGTAACCATCGATCGTAAGGACGGTATCATCAAAGGTCATCCCGATGCTATTGTTACCGACCTGCCAGGTATCTATAGTCTCAGTCCCTATACAAGCGAAGAGGTTATCAGCCGACGTTTCATATTGGAAAACTATCCGAGTGGCATCATCAATATTGTAGATGCCACCAACATAGAACGCAACCTCTACCTGACCATGCAACTCATGGAACTTGGCATTCCTATGGTGTTGGCTCTGAATATGATGGACGAGGTTAAGAGCAACGGAGGAACGGTGCGTATCAACTGGATGGAAAGGATGCTCGGCATACCCGTCATCCCCATTAGTGCGATGAGGAACGAGGGTGTAGATGAAGTTGTGAGTCATGCTATCCATGTGGCTCGCTACAAAGAAGGACCTGCCCGTCAGGATTTCTGTAGTCCTACGGAGCATGGTGGAGCAGTGCATCGTTGCTTGCACTCTATCATGCACTTTATCGAAGACCATGCACAAGACGCCGGCATTCCTGTGCGTTTTGCTGCAAGCAAGCTGATAGAAGGCGATAAACTTGTGGCCGAAGCACTCAAACTGACGCAGAATGAGCAGGAAACAGTTGAGCATATCATTTGCCAAATGGAGGAGGAACGCGGATTGGACCGCTGTGCTGCCCTTGCTGATATGCGTTTTCGCTTTATCCTGGAGGTAAGTCGCCAGACTGTTGTACATCCTGAAGAGAGCAACGAGCAAAGGCGGAGCATTCGCATCGACAAGATTCTGACCGGTCGCTACACAGCCATTCCGGCTTTTTTGCTTATTATGGCGACAGTTTTCTACCTCACTTTCAACACCATTGGCGCATGGCTTCAGGATGTCTTCCAGGAGGGCATTGACCGCTTTACGGCCTTCTCCGATGAGATTTTGACACAGTGGAACATCGCACCGCCTATTCATTCGCTTATCATAGATGGTATCTATTCTGGTGTGGGAACAGTGCTCGTTTTTCTTCCACTCATCGTTTGTCTGTTTTTCTTTCTTAGTATGCTTGAGGACACAGGTTATATGGCTCGGATAGCGTTCGTGATGGATAGACTACTGCGAGGCTTGGGCCTATCTGGGCGTAGCATAGTGCCCTTGCTCATCGGCTTCGGTTGTTCGGTGCCGGGCATTATGGCAAGTAGGACACTTCCCAGTGAGCGTGACCGACGTCTGACTATCCTACTCACACCTTTCATGTCCTGCACAGCCAAGATACCCATCTATGCTTTCTTTGCTGCGGCCTTTTTCCCGAGACGTGCGGCTCTAGTGATGATGTCGCTCTATGTCATCGGTATTGTTACGGGTATCATTGTGGCGCTTATTTTGAAGCGGACATTGTTCCGGGGCGAGGCTGTACCCTTCGTTATGGAGTTGCCCAACTATCGTATGCCGGTCGCCATGAACGTTTGGCACTTATTGTGGGACAAGGCCCGCGACTTCCTTTCCCGTGCTTTTACTGTCATCTTTTTAGCGAGTATCGTCATTTGGTTACTGCAGACCTTCGACTTCCATCTGCAGATGGTTCCTGCGGCTGAGGCTTCGCGGAGTATGCTGGCACAAATATCGAGCCTCGCGGCACCCGTCTTCGAACCATTGGGTTGCGGTGACTGGCGAGTTGTCACATCATTGGTGAGCGGTTTGTTGGCCAAAGAAGTCGTGGTGAGTACGCTCAGCACTCTGTTTGCTGGTGTTACCATCACAGCAGTCTTCACACCTGGCGTCGCCTATACGCTGCTCGTCTTTTGCCTGCTTTACACACCTTGCATGGCTACGATGGCAACTGTCCGCCGCGAACTTGGCACCCGCTGGATGCTCTTTGTCATGGTGGGGCAGTGCTGCTTAGCTTGGATAGCGGCATTCATTGTACACATGATAGTTTCCCTCTAATTCCCCTGAGGGGGAGAATTATTAATTCCGATTACTCAGAAAACTCCTATTATGAACTTACAAAGTATTATCCTTCTTGCCGTCGTGTTGGTTATTGCGGCTTTTGTATTGTACCGTCATTTACACAGTGATAACAAATGCAGTTGTTGCGATGGCTGCAACAAAGACTGCGGAACTTTGCCCCTTGTCTTTCTGTTGCTTTTGCCGTGTTTTGCGGTAGAAGCAGACAGCCAGCCACTTGACGGAGTTCAGTTCCTTGCATTTAGTACCGACAGCCTTCGTGATGTCTATCGCATTCCAGCTATTGCCAAGAACCGAAAAGGCGAGCTGGTGGCCGTTTATGATTACCGTGTCTGCGGTACGGATATTGGCTTTGGTGAGGTGGATCAGGTGATGCGCATCTCGAAAAATAACGGCAAGAAATGGTCGGAAGAAGTGAAAATTGCTGATGGCGTTGGGGGCGAAGAGAATGTTTTTGGCGTGGGTTTTGGCGACCCAGCCATCTGCTTGGACCGCAAGAGCGGTCGAGGTGTTCTCATTACTGTGAGCGGTCGATGCATCTATTCTTACGGCTCAGCCACTCACAGACCATTCATTGCGAGGCAGATTACTACCGACGGCGGTCATACCTGGAGCCAGCCGGAGGATATTACTTTGCAGTTCTGGGGCAACAAACACTCTATCTTCCAGCAGAGCGATACCGACGATGGAACAGGTGTTTTTGCATGGGCAGGTTTCTTCGGCAGTGGAAAAATCCTACAGAGCCGCACGATAAAGGTCGGGAAGTTTTATCGCCTCTATGCGGCCCTATTGGTACGTGGCACAGGGCTGAAGGGCGCTTACGTTGTATATAGCGATGATATGGGCATGAATTGGAAGTTGTTGGGTGACGACCCTGCGTTCCAGGCTGCTCCCGACAGTGACGAGCCAAAGGTGGAGGAACTGCCCAGCGGACAGATTGTTCTGAGTGGTAGAAAGTGGTATGGACGCACGTTCAACATTTGGACCTTTTCCCAGGGTAGCACTACAGAAGGTTCTTGGGACAAGCCCGTCAACAGTCACGATGCGCCTGGCGGCATCAAGGTGGGAGCCAATAGCTGTAACGGCGAGATACTCATCGTTTCTGGAAAACTGGCTCAAACAGGGAAATCCTGTATTGTTGCTTTGCAGAGCTTACCTAAAGCCGACAAGCGTGCCGACGTAACTATATACTATAAGGTACTGGAGAAGGGCAAGAACTATACCACCGCCACTTTTGCTGCTGATTGGACAGAGGGACTACAGGTCAGCCAAACCCGTTCCGCCTATTCCACCATGTGCCTTCAAAAGGATGGCCGTATTGCCTTCTTCTACGAAGAGGAGCCCTACATTTACAATATGGTATATGTACCCCTCACCCTCAGCCAGATAACAAAAGGCGAAGTCTATTGATATTCTCGTTTTCTATTATTTTTTCGCACGGCATGGATTGAAAGTCCGCCCATGCGCCATAGATTACTCAAATCAAGTTCTGCCCTTATTGTAGGCTTGGTTGGAATCGCTTGCTCTCAAGGACGTCCAGTAGCTACCGCCAATGCCAGCACTACAGCAAGAATGCTTTTATTGCTTATTGCTTTGGAGTGTTTATTGGTTAATTAATGAGCGTAAGAAAGAAGCGATTTCTTTCTATGTGTGCATGTGCAAACAACCTTAACGGTAGATTTTGCAAACCCTAGGCTTCACACTTGCGGGGCCTAAGGTTTACAAATGTAAAGCCTAGGGTTTGCAAAATAGTAAATTCTCGACTGCCTCCACCCCTTCGCGAGCCAGGTCGGAGTAGAGCACGAGCCAGGTCGGAGCTGACTGCCACTCAGGTCGGAGTAGATAAAAACCCAGAAAAGAAAAAGCGGTCACCGTTTCCAATGACCGCCTTTTCAAGGTTTATTGTTCGTTAGTTACTTAACTGCAATTTTTTTGCCATTGTAGATATAGATACCCTTCTGAGGCTTGCCATTTACGCGGCGGCCGTCGAGTGTGTAATAACCACTCTGGGTAGCTGTACCGGTGATAGTCTGGATAGCATCGGCGTCGTCCTCTGTAGCCCAATTAGTACCAGGTGTGCCATCGTTGTTCATCAGCCAGAGCTGTCCACCGAAGAATGAGTTGCTTGTTACGATGTAGAGACCATTGTCGGCAGCAACGAAGGAAGGACAACCATAGTTGTACTTGTCACCAAGACCATCGCGGGTGATGAACTCGAAGTTCACTCCATCAGCGGTACGCATGATGTCGCAACCTTCCTTATTGGCGCGCATACGGTCGAAGAGGTAAGCGTAGTTGGAAAGACCACCTTCGTTAAGGCCGTTGAGGAGAGCCTGTATATTATCCAGAAGGTTTCCTGCAAGTGCGCCAAGGAGCAGATCTCTCAGAATGTTGCCAGTGTCGCCACTGCCGGTGAGGGCATTGCGAATGGCTTCCAGAATAGATGTCAGGTCGGTAGTGTCATCGCCGGTGTTGCCGAGGAGAATGTTCTTAATGAGGTCAAGAAGTGATGTGTAATCGCCAGTGTTGCCTGTGTTACCGAGAAGACTCCTGATGAGGTCAAGAAGAGCACTGAAGTCATATTGTGTATCTGGATTGTCGATGTTGCCGAGAAGCTTCTGGATGAGATCCAGGAGAGAAGAATAGTCGGGATTTGTGCTGGCGTTGTTGCCGAGTCTCTCCAGGAGAAGCTCAATCAGAGCTGTCAGGTCAGAGTAGTCGGGAGTGTCACCGGTGTTACCGTTGAGTCTCTCAAGAATGAGGTTCAAGAGATCAGTAATGCCTGGGATGTTAGGAATGTTGCCAGCACTATCACCGAGCCTATCTTGAATGAGCTTAACAATATCCTCGAGAAGTGTCTTGTAATCCAAGATGTCTGTCAGGTCGGGGATATTTACGTCAGGAATGGTAGTTGTTGTGCCGTTGAGCTTATCTTGAATGAGCTTCATAATAAGGTCAAGCAGGTTCTTATAGTCCCAGCTAACTGTTACATCGGGATTGGTGTTTAAGCTCCTTATTAATTCAATTAGGCTTTGTAAGTCAGAAGAACTGAGGATGTCGGAGATATTGCCTGCGTTGACAATGTCGCATACCAGGAATTGTGACAGAATGGTGCGTAGCTGCTCCAGTTTGTCAATCAGGGTCTGATCCTGCTGCCTGCTCTTCTTCAGAAGGCCGATAGTTCTGGACAAAGAGGTAATCTTAGAGATAATCTCAGATGGTGTCAACTCGAAGATACCGTCGGAAGCAATCTGCGATACCAATCCATAGAAGTGACCGGGATCAATAGAACCGATGTAGAGCTGGCCGTCATACTCGCCCACGCGACCATTTACAGTATTCAACATGTTCTTGGTGAAGTTCTGTTGCAGTTCAAACTTATCTGTAGCATCGTCTAGGCACCATACTTTCTGCTGGGTCTTCATTAAGGTGTATATGAAACTCAGATAATCGAGGGCAGTGGCAGATTCCAACTCAGTCAAGGACCTTACTCCACCTAAGAAGACAGAGAGTTCACCGAGGATGGAACGGTCGAAGTTGTAAGCATAGAGCTTACCATTGAACTCATAGAGAGAGCCGCAGAGTGAACCCAAGGGACTAGCTTCACGTGCATCCAGACCAGGTTCGCTTCCAGGCACCTTTTCCCAGTACCAACCATACTTGTTGGCTGTCTCACCGGTTGCAGCGGGATGACCGCGGAAAACAACGAAGCCTTTACTGCTGGGTACAGTAGCGTAGATGTAGCCATTGTGAGAAGCAAGACTCCAAATGGGAGCATCAATCCAAGTGTTGAAGATTTCGTCATAAGCTACTTCGCCAAAGTCCTTGTAGTCAGCTACACGATTCCAAGCGGTGTCATCGCCACCACTCTTGCGCAATACAGCTAACTTAGCAGCCTTACCAGTTACCTCTTCGCGCTCGTCGGCACCTGCAAAGAACAGATGGTCGTCATATATACAGTTGGCACGCAGAGCACTGCAATCTCTGGTCTCGAAGACTTTGGTGAATTCATATTCACCCTTATCATTCTTCTCTGCCTTCAGAATGTAAGGATTTACATCGGGGTCAGCACTGTAGGCTCCGAAGAAAACCTTGTTTTGGAAGGTGACGGCGCTACGGTAACTAACGGTATTCTCGCCCGTATAAACGATGCGGAAAGAGCCGTCCTTGCGATTGTAGGCAATAATGTTGGCACCATCGTTGCTGGCATCGCGGGGATAAATGCCCTGAACAACGTCACCGAAAATACCCCAGAAGTCACATTTAGGGGTAAAGATGTTAACCCAACCACTGCCTAAGTTGCGTGTAGAAGCGATAAAAATTTCGTCACCACGCATGGCTGCACATGTTGTGTAGTCGTTGTCGAGATCACCGCCGGCTATGAAGCCGTCAATTTCGCCTACTCCCAATTCTGGATTGGAGATTCTCGTAAATGTGTAGCCACTTTGGGCATAAACATTAAATGCGCCGCTAATAGTCAGGATGGCGACGAGCATCCATTTGAAATTTCTTTTCATGACTTAAATAGTTTATTAAAAACTTGTTTCTTACTTTCTCTTATTTATTATATTATGTATATGCGTCTGTTTACTTATTACTTATAAAACGACGCTATTCTGCGGCAAAATTACGAAGTTTTTGCAGTACGACCAAAAAAAATCAGGAAAATTTTTGATTTTATGTCTCAAAATTATTGTTTTTCAGCATATTCTTGCACACTTTTCTTCTTTTTGAGCGTTTTCTTCGCATATTCAACCATATATTGTGGTTAACTTACCAACAGAAGATTTTTGAGGCTTTTTCTGCAATTTCCTGCAAGAAATTCTTTGGGTTTGCGAATTATTCACTATCTTTGCAGGTACAATTTGTGATTATCGATTGAATTAACAATTGTAACATAACCATGCAAAACAAACAGACAAACAAGAGACTTGAGTCGCTGGATGCACTCAGAGGCTTCGACATGTTTTTCATTACCGGCGGTGCGACGCTTATTACAGCCATTGCTGCTTTTTTCCCAGATTCTTCCGTGTGGCAGTCCATAGCTGCGCAGATGGAACATGTGCCTTGGGATGGGTTGGTACATCATGATACTATCTTCCCATTGTTCCTTTTCATTGCGGGCATATCCTTCCCCTTCTCACTTCAGAAGCAGAAAGAAAAGGGACGCTCTATGACAAGTATATACCTGAAGATTCTGCGCCGAGGCTTGCTCCTTGTTCTATTGGGCATGATATATGGTGGACTTTTGAAGTTTGAATTCGAAACCCAGCGATGGCCCAGTGTGCTGGGTCGAATCGGCTTGGCGTGGATGTTTGCCGCCTTTATATTTACCGCTACGGGCAAGAAACTTTGGCCGAAGGTGGTGGTGATACCTATTATACTGATAGGATACTGGCTCGTTTCCGCCTTTGTTCATGCTCCCGGCGTTGACCCCTCTATTGACCCGCTGACACGCGAGGGCAACATCGCCTGCTACATCGACCGTACGCTGCTGGGGGCCCATTGCTATAAGCCTGATTACGACCCCGAGGGTCTTCTTTCTACAATTCCTGCCATCTGTACAGCTATGCTGGGAATGCTGACGGGGCTTTTTGTACAGCGTTCCAAACCCACAACGAAGACTGCACTTATGCTCTTTGCTGCTGGTGTGGTTTGTGCTCTGCTTGGTGCCGGTTGGAACATCATCTATCCAATCAACAAGGCTCTGTGGAGCAGTTCTTTTGTTTTGGCTGTGGCTGGTTACTCCCTTATCATGTTCGCCCTTTTCTATTATATAATAGATGTACGCGAGTGGAGGAGATGGGATTTCTACTTTAAGGTAATCGGTATGAACTCTATCCTCATTTATATGGCACCGCGATTCATCGACTTCTCTAAATTGAACCACCGCGTCTTTGACGGTGTATTTAGTCTTCTGCCCGAGCAGTACTATACAGTAGCGGAAACGCTGGGTTACATGTTGGTACTATGGCTCTTCATGTACTTCATGTATCGTCAGAAGATATTCCTGAAAGTGTAGTTTACTGTTTAACGTTTACTATTTAATCCATGTTATGAAAGTTTCGGTTATTACTTCCTTTCTTATGGTTTGCCTGATAGGGCAAGCTGAGAACACGCCTCCAGCTCCTATCGGACCTCTACCTCAGCCCAAGCAGGTCGAGTGGCAGAAAATGGAAACGTATGCCTTTGTGCATTACGGACTGAACACCTTCAACGACAGCGAATGGGGCTATGGTGATGCAGACCCCAAAACGTTCAACCCCTCGCGGATGGATGTAGAGCAATGGGTGCAAACCTTCAAACAGGCAGGCATGAAGGGTGTTATCATTGTTGCTAAACATCACGACGGCTTTACCTTGTGGCCCAGTTCACTGACCGATTATAATATAACTCGCTCGTCATACAACGGACCTAAGAACAAGGACGGCAAGGTGGATGTGCTGGCTGAATTGCGTAAGGCTTGCGACAAATACGGCTTGAAGATGGGCGTGTACCTCTCGCCTTGGGACAGAAATCATGCCGAGTATGGACATCAGGCTTACGTCGATTACTACCACAAGCAGCTCACAGACCTCGTCACAAACTACGGTCCGCTCTTCGAGGTGTGGCTGGACGGTGCCAACGGAGGTGATGGCTATTATGGAGGAGCCCGCGAGACGCGAAAGATAGACCGCCGCAACTATTACAATTTTCCCAAGAT
This sequence comes from Bacteroidaceae bacterium, assembly GCA_017645845.1. GTDB lineage: Bacteria > Bacteroidota > Bacteroidia > Bacteroidales > Bacteroidaceae > Physcousia. The sequence goes on along the minus strand of JAGCNQ010000236.1, from coordinate 20,311 downwards.
TCACTCCATCATCCTTGAGCATCAGCCACAAGCTATCATCTTTAGCGATGGCGGCCCCGGATGCCGCTGGGTGGGCAACGAGCATGGCGAAGCGGGAATCCCCAACTGGTCCTTCCTCCGCAAGAACGAGGTATATCCTGGTTATCCCAATAACCAGGAGTTGAAAACAGGTCATCCCGACGGCGACACTTGGATTCCTGCCGAATGCGATGTCTCTATCCGACCGGGGTGGTTCTATCACCCTAAGGAGGATAGTAAAGTAAAAACACCTGAGCAACTGGCAGACATTTATTATCAGTCGGTGGGACGCAATGCAACGTTCCTGCTCAATTTTCCCATTGACCGCGAGGGTAGGGTAAACGCCATCGATAGTGCTAATGCAGTCCGTTTCCGTCAGATTATTGATGAGGATCTCAGGACAAATCTTCTGCGAAAAGCCAAAGTTACAGCTAGCAGTGTGCGAGGCAAGAAATACTCTGCCAAAAATCTGACGGACGGAAAATGGGACACTTATTGGGCAACGCCAGATGGCGTGAATACAGGCGAAGTGACATTTACTTTCAAGAAACCAACGAAAATAGACCGTCTCCTGCTACAAGAGTACATCCCATTAGGACAGAGGGTAAGGAGGTTCGTTGTGGAAGCTTTCATAGACGGTAAATGGCAGCCGATAGACCCTGGCGAACCCTTCGGCAACATTGGCTACAAACGCATCCTGCGCTTTACTGCTATTGAGACGACCTCCATCAAGGTCTCGTTTCCGGAGTCGCGTGGTCCTCTTTGTATCAACAATATTGCGGCTTACTTCGCCAATCGATAAATATGTCGTTAAGAACTTTTATACTCACCTAATCGTATTTTGCCTTGTCAAATGGTAAAAAGAAACATTGTCAAATGGTAAATGAAAGGATGACAGAAAAGGCTGTGGAGTTGCTCTGCCGACTCATCAGCATCCCTCGCATCAGTAGGGAAGAAGAGGCTGCAGCCGACTTGCTCCAGGACTATATGAGTAGGGACCTCAGCCTTGAAGTGAATCGCGATGGAAACAATCTGTGGTCGGTTGCGCCATGCTTTGATGCTACGAAACAGACTTTGTTGTTAAATGCCCATATAGATACTGTCAAACCTGTGGCTGGATGGCAGCGTGATCCTTTCACACCGACGAGGGAAGGCGAACGTATATATGGTCTCGGCAGTAATGATGACGGAGCGAGCCTGGTCTGTCTGCTCCATGTCTTCGCTGCACTCAAAGACAAAAGTCTGCCCTACAATCTCGTATTTCTGGCCAGCGCTGAAGAGGAAGTGAGCGGGAAAAAAGGCGTGGAGCATGTGCTGCCCTTGCTGCCAAAAATAGATGTGGCTCTAGTAGGGGAACCAACAGGTATGCAACCTGCAATTGCTGAGAAGGGCCTCATGGTGCTTGATGTAACGGTTTTGGGCAAGTCTGGGCATGCCGCTCGCAATGAAGGCGACAATGCCATATACCGCGCTATGGATGACATTGCATGGTTCCGCAGTTATAAATGGGAGAAAGAGTCTCCGCTGCTTGGCCCCGTAAAGATGACTGTGACCATTATTAATGCTGGAACGCAGCATAATGTTATCCCCGATACTTGTACCTTTACTGTCGATGTGCGTTCCAATGAGTGTTATATAAACAGGGAACTCCTTGACGTTATCCGTCGACATGTCCGTTCGGAAGTTGTGCCACGCAGTACTCGGCTTGGTTCTTCAGGCATTGACATTAGGCATCCTCTTGTTCAGCACATCATAGAGATGGGAGGTAAGCCATTCGGATCTCCCACTCTCAGCGATCAAGCCCTTATGCCTTTCCCCAGCTTCAAAATGGGGCCAGGACAAAGTAGTCGCAGCCATACCGCTGACGAATTTGTGGAAATAAGGGAGATTCGGGATGCAATAGAGAAATATCTGGAACTCCTAAGCTGATATATTATCTCTTTTCTTGGAAGAAACGCTGCATCAGCTCGGCGCACTCATCCTCCATAATGCCGGTAGTGACCTCAGTACGCGGATGCAAGGCTTTGGGTGCATAGCGGCTGTAACCACGCTTTTCATCGGAAGCTCCATAGACAATGCGACTTATCTGTGACCATCCCAAAGCTCCTGCACACATCACACAAGGCTCTATCGTGACATAAAGCGTACAATCGTTCAAGTATTTTCCACCCAAATGCTCTGCTGCTGCTGTGATGGCCTGCATCTCAGCATGAGCGGTGACATCGTTGAGCAATTCAGTAAGGTTGTGGCTTTTGGCGATGATGCGGTCTCGGCACACCACGACCGCTCCGATGGGGATTTCTCCTTTCTGGAAGGCTTCGTTTGCTTCCGCCAAAGCCTGTTTCATGTAAAAAGAATCAATATCATTTACCATTTGTCCTGCAAAAGTACTAATTAATTCTCAATTCTTAACTCTTAATTCTTAATTTCTTTGTATCTTTGCATGTAAATAGAAAAAAAGATGTAATGAAGAAGACATTGATTTTACTTACTCTCTTTGCCTCGTTGTGTTGCTGCCAACAGCATAATACGTTCTGCATCACAGGCAATATCACCGATGCAGCAGACACGATGCTCTATTTAGAACACCTGACTTTGAACAAAGGGACTGTACCTCTTGATAGTATCCGTTTGAAGGAAGGCGGCGCGTTCTGTTTCCGTGTGGAAGCCCCAGGCAATCCCGAATTCTACCGTCTCCGTATAGGTGGACAAGGCATCAACTTGAGTGTTGACAGTACCGAAACTATACGTGTAACTGCAAGCTTGGACAGCATGTCGTTTGGTTACTGCGTGGAGGGTAGTGGTACTAGTGATACGATACGTCTGCTTTGCCTCAAACTTGCTGGTCTGGAGAGAAAAGCTCGCAGCATCTTGGCCAACCGTAACTACACTCTGCAGGAACGTGACGATATAATTGATAGCCTCGTCGAGCAATACAAGACAGAGGTCAAGAGGGATTACATACAAAGCCACTACGATGCAGCCTATAGCTACTACGCCTGTTTCCAAACACTGGGCAACCAGCTCATCTTCGATCCTTTACTCAAAAAAAATGATCTTATTTGGCTACACGCTGTTGCCAATGCATGGAATGTGAAATATCCAGCGTGCCAGCGTACAGAGAATCTCTGCAATATCATTCAGGAATGTCGTCGCCGTCAGGCTAAACCGCATGAGATTGTGCTTGATATAGATGGCGAGAAAGTGCGCGAACTAGGCATCATCGATATGACCTTCCCTGACATCAATGGACAGGAGCGAGAACTGAGCAGTCTTCGCGGTAATGTTGTCTTGCTCGATTTTATGGCCTTTTCGATGGACGACAGTACTGAGCGCACTCTGCTACTGCGTGAGCTTTATAAAAAATACCATGAACGTGGACTGGAGATTTACCAAGTGAGCCTTGACCCAAGCCAGCATCTGTGGAAGCAGCGTTGTGAAGCTCTGCCCTGGGTCAGTGTCTATTGTGAGGAAGGGTTGGAAAGCGATATGCTGCGGCTCTACAATGTGCAGCACTTGCCCTGTTATTTCTTGATAGACCGCAATTGCGACCTTCAGGCACGCCAGGAAGACATCCCCAATTTGGAAGAAGCAATAGAAAAGTTACTATAGGAAAAGACCCCCAAAGTTTTTAAGACTTAGAGGGCCTATGGGGGGTTATGGAACTAGGGTGTTATCCTTTCACTCCGTTTCTCTCCTGTTGTGATGTCAGTGCCATAGATTTCTACGTACTCACACTTGACGGAAAGAGAAGATTTCATCTGAGCATACATCTTTTGAATGACCAACTCTCGGCCATGCATCTTGACGATGCCTACCCACTTACCTTTGTGCTTGCAGATGCGTATACTTAAGTCTTTATAGGCTGTCAGGTGTACAAGCGCCTCGTTTTTCTCTGCGCTAATAACCTTAATGCCATAAGCCATTTTGCGATCCAAAAAGGTAAGTCCCTCTATTCTGGTCTCGTCGCCTAGTACCCAATAAGCATTGAGCGGCTGTTTTTGGGAGAGAGAGCCATTCTCAAGATTGATATCATAGCAGACATAGTTTGTGTTTGTGCTGCGTTCAAACACAAAGACATGCTCCTTGGGTATTGTGATGGCTTGTACCGTAAGGCAGAACAGAGCAAGCAAAAAACTTATGAGCTGACGAGTTGACAATGTATTAAATATCACATTATATATATATTATATATTACTTAGAAGGAGAATGTGAGATTGAAGCGGACACCATTTTTCTTGGTTCCGGGAGTGTCATGATAATTGAGACGGCGCACATAGTCAACGCCAAATATCTTGAAGATATTGCGAATGCCGACTGCCATTTCCATGTAGGGCGTGCTACCCAATAGGGGGTATGAGTTTTCGGGGAATTTATAAATCATGTCATCGCCCGGATTAATTGTTGGATTGTTTTTGTCGGTAAGAGTGCCCCATACACCTCGGAAAGCAAGGTACTCACGGAACTTGAGTTTCTTGAAGAGTGGGATGCGGTTGAATATCTTTCCGTTCATGTTCCAAGCTATAGACCAGAAGACGCGGCGGTCCATGAAGAACTCCATGTTGCGAAGCATATTGAGGGTGCCTTCCTGCTCAACGTAAGAGATACAGGTAGGCGGAGTGATGAGGAGCGGGAAGGGTACTTTGTTCCATTGTATAGCACCGGAGGCATAGAGGTCGATACGACCCCAGCTGCCCAGCCATTGACGCTTGAAGATACCTATTTCTGTCTGATTGGAATTATATTGACCACCCAGAATGCCATCGAAGCAGATAGCATGACGAATTGTGAACTCAGGTCTGTCTTTGTTGATGGGCCAACGGTCCTGCTTGGTGTTGATATAAGTCTGGCCAGGACAGAATTTTACTTCAGCGTTCCACTCTGTTGTACGTATTTTGAAGTCCTCGGAGCCGTCATTGACGTGCAAAAAGCGCAGGTCGCCGCACACCTCGTTGCTCTCAGCTATGATGTTCGTGTTGAAATTCAGACCATAATCCGTCTCCCATACAAAGCCAAGTCTCTGTTTATTGTTCTTGTATAGCATGTTGACTGTCTCGGTCTTGAAGTTGACAAAAAGGTTATCCTTGCTGTTCTTCAGGAATTTATCGGAGACAGAAGTGACATCGTATGAACTCTCAAAGACAATCATACGCTGTGGGAATTCAAACGATGAATTTTTCTTCTTATTGAAACAGTAGTTGGCAGTTACACCATAGTAGTTGCCTCCTGACTTGAATCCGTGGGTGTAGTAGCCTTCCAAGAAGAGATGCTTATTGAATGCACCGGTCGTCTTGCCACCGATACGTGTACGGAATCCATCGTGGAAGTTGGTTGAGAATGTGCTGATGACAGGGCCAATGTCGAACTTGCTGGGCTTTCCAGCTTTGGATGTTTCGATGTAGTTCTCGAAGAGCGTCTTGACCACAAGCAGCGGGATACGCATGTTTTTGGATTTGGACAATGCCGTCATGAAGTCACCCAGGCCGTCCTCCTTTTGTGATAGTTCAACGGCGCGGTACTGATTCCAGAAGTCCTCATCCTGATTGCGCGAGTCTGCCATACGTTTGACTTTTGCCTGTCCTTTGAACAGGTTTTTATGCAGTGGCTCGAAGCTATAGTCAGAAAGACGTGTGTTACGTACTACTAGCACACTCTTGCCCAGGAGTGTCATCTCTGCCCACATGTCATCGGTGGTCAGTGCCCACTCTTCGTTAGGCAACTGGCTATAGACCTGGTCGATGTGTAGCGAACTGACAAAATTCACATCGCTCTTTGGCGGAATGGAAAGATGACACTTCTTGACGTGAAGCGTTGAGTCTTTCAAAATGTAGATATCACCATTGAAACCGATGTCCTGCGGATTGTTGGGTGTAAACTGCAGATGATAGCATGAGTCGCGCTCCACCAAAGTCGTATCTACAATATAGTATCTGTAGAAGGCTGTTGCACCGGAACCGATGGGACTCAGGAAGGGGAACTTAAGCAGTTTGATGTAATTGTCGTAGATGTCCACATCCTGAAAGACTTCCTTCAGCGTTGTATTTATTATATCGCCGGTTGCAAAAAGCTGATTTAGGCCTGTACTCTGCTCGCCTTGAATGATGTCCTTCTCGGACCTTGGTTCCTTACGGAAAATATGTTGTGTTACCGTCTCATCGAGAGAGATAGGCACCACCATCTTGCCATTATATGGGCTCAGTTCTGCTTGCTGAGTCCATTTCACTTTGCCAACGTCAGTACTATCCAGTTCCTTAACCTTATAGTCGTTCAAGGACATAGATAGCTTTTGGTACTTGTTGTACATGAAATAGTCGTGATTCTCGAGCCTGGATTCCTTTTTGGCTTCAATCACGCGTTTCATAAGCTCAATTGCAGGATTGTCCTTACGGACATAACGTTTTTTCTCAGCCTTGATGACAACCTCATTGAGTTGCTTCGTGTCAGGCTTAAGCTTGATAGTGAGTCGGCTTGGCGTGGCTTTGGTTATATTCACCTTCTCTTCCTTGAAGCCCATGCAGGAAAAGGTGAGCGTTGCACCATTTATACGTGCAATGGTAAATTTGCCGTCCAGATCGGCTATGGTGGAAACTTTGCGCTCCTTGTAGGTTACACCTGCAAGAGAAAGGCTATCACCGGTAGAAGCATCAAGAATGACACCTGTGATTTTCTGTCCCAGTGCATTCATCGCAAATACCAGAAGCAGTACAAGGGTTGCAAAGAATTTTCTTCTCATATTCTTGTAGATTATATAGCTTTTTCTTGCGTAATCTTGTTACACGTCTCGAAAGCTGTCATTGTAACGCCTTCGATGCCGGGAAGGATAATACTCTGTCCCGTGAGCAACAGGTTGGGCACCGGTGTGCTCACAGAATGGAAAGTGAGCATCGGCATGCGGCAGTCTTTGCGCATTCCGAAGGCTCCTCCTTCGGGGGTTCCCAAGTAGTCACGATAGGTAAGCGGTGTACTGGTATAGTACTGCTCCACCATATCGTGAAGTTCGGGAAGGTATTGTTCCGCCAGTGCGATACACTGCTCGGCTTTTCGCTGGCAGAAAGTCTTGTATTCTTCACCGCGGTGACCGACCTTGGTTTCTGTCCAGGCTTTGCATTCGTGCCAAGGCATGGGCGTAAGAAGGTCTATCTGTCGGAGCACGTCTGAACCATCTTCCGGAATCCTCGCACTAATCATGACACCCTTCACGGGGTCGTTTTCTTCCGTCATTGTCCAGACGTTTGGCTTGTCATAAACAAAGACGTTGTGAGCGAAGTAGTGTAGTGCATTGGGTCTGATGCAGAGCTGAGCAGTGAACATGCCACACGTATTCTCTGCAGAGGCCATCCGTCTGCGGAAGGATTTGCGTACCGAAGGACATCCTTCAAGCAACTGGCAGAGCTTGGCGGGATGTATGTCGGAGATGAAGTAGTCTGCTTCGTATGATGAGCCATCTGCACAGGTGGCTTTTGTGATACGGTTGTCTTCCTCTGTCAAGAGTACGACTTTGCTGTCTGTTTTTACTTCTCCTCCTGCTTTGCAGATGATGCTGATAAGCTTGCTCACCAACAGATTTCCGTCTCCTTTGAGTCGCCAACTGCTTTCTATATAACTGGAACAGGTGTGTGCGAAGTTGAAAAGCGGAAGTGATTCACGTCGGAGCTCCGTTTTCATAGCTGCCGCACTGACCACATTCAGGAGCAAATCGTCGGAAAATGTCTGGCGGAGATAATCGTATGCACAGACTTCCATATCACTCGCATTGATGTTCTGCAACTTTTCCACAAAAGATTTGAGTTCCTTATGGTGATGTGGAAAGTCTTTTGCCAGACCGTCAACAAATCCATCATAACCCTGATGAAAAGCGAAGTGTCGGCCACCGATGATGATGTGGTCGAAGTCTTTGTCCATCCGTTGCCAGGGCAAATCCAATAGTCCAAGCTGTTCGAAGGCTTTGTGCAATGCTTGTCCTGGAGCCAGCCCGCCCACATAGTGTAGTCCTGTATCGTAGTGCAGTCCGCCTCTGCGGAAACTCTGCATGCAGCCGCCGGGTTGATGGGAGCTTTCCAGCACGAGCGGCCTTAGCCCCCGTTGTGCGAGCAATGCACCGCACTCCAGTCCGCCAAGTCCGCTACCGATAATCAGGACATCATGCATTTACTTTTGATGCTGCTCGATGTAATCGTAGAGCTGAGCAAAAGTTTTGATGGAGGGAAGTTCAGCCTTTGAAATAAGTACACCGTACCTGGTCTGAACGATACCGATGAGATCCACGAGACTCAGACTATCAAGTTCGAGGGTCTGGTAGATAGGAGCATCTGGAGTGATGACAGACTCATCGATTTCAAATTCTTCTGCCAATTCGGCATTGATTTCAGCAATAATTTCTTCTCTTGTCATATTGTTCAGTTTTGATTATGGATGATGCGTTAAATTTGATTATAATATGTCGTTAAACGTTTTTCACGATTATAGTGGAGTTAGTGCCGCCGAAGCCGAAACTATTGGAGAGGAACATGTCGAAGTGTTGCTCTTTTGTCTCGGGCAGGACGTTGATGCATGACGTCACATCGTCAGGCTTCTCGAAATTGATATTGCCAGCGATGAAGTCGTTTTTCATCATTAGTATTGAGTAGATGATTTCACTGGCACCAGCCATCCACATCTCATGGCCTGTCTGGCTCTTGGTGGATGTGACGGGAACGGTGCGTTCACCGAAAATTTGAGCGATGGCTTGTGCCTCACGCTGGTCACCAATGACAGTACTGGTGGCATGTGCATTGATATATCCTATCTGCTTCGGATCTACGCCGCCGTTGCGAAGGCAGAATTCAAGCGAACGGGCTGGACCTTCCACGTTGGGTGTTGATATGTGGTCGCCGTTGCCGGAGAACCCCCAGCCTACTATCTCGGCAATGATGTTGGCACCACGCTTAACGGCATGCTCATAGCTTTCTAAAATAACTGTTGCGCCTCCACCACTTGGTACAAGACCGTCACGGCTTGCATCGAAGGGACGACTGGCTTTCTCGGGTTCATTTTCGCGAATAGAGAAAGCCTGAATGCCATCAAAGGATGCGATACCGTACATGTTGTTCTCCTCTGCACCGCCACAGACCACACAATCTTGTAGTCCTTGTGCGATGAGCAATGCAGCGAGACCTATGCTCTGCGAACCGGAGGCGCATGCAGCTGCGGCAGTTAGATTGATGCCACGCAGTTTGAAGAGGCATGCTAAATTCATAGTGATATTTGAATTCATGCTCTGGAAAATGGCACCGCTGCCGCAGGCTACTGTGCTGTTTGCCTGACGGAACTTGTCAAGACTGCTCATAGTAGCCTCTGCTACGGAATCATTACCATAGATGATGCCCACTTCATGTGTGGAGAGGTAGTCTTCGTCAATGCCGGCATTGTCTAGAGCTTGTTTGGTGGCAATGTAACCGTATTGAGCTTCCTCGGGCATGAAGTTGCGGAGGTTGCGGGGAACGTATGGCTTGAGATCAACCTTGGGGACATTGCCTACAAGAGCCGAGCGGAAGCCGGCATCCTTGCGTTCTTGACTGAAAATGATGCCACTTTTGCCTTGATAAAGTGCATCGCGCACTTCATCAAGAGTGGTACCAATGCAGGACCAAATGCCCATGCCTGTTATAACTACTCTGTTTGCCATTATGTCTTCTTTACGATTTTACTGATTACGATTAATTATTTCCCTGACAGGGGTACGTTTATAATTTCTTGCTAAAGCAGCGGCGGCGCTTGTATTCAATATGGTTGAACACCTTCCACTGTGTGAGTACTTTCGTGTTATCTTCGAGCATCGGCCCTGTTACAGCCCAACGGAATTTCATCTCGTTGAAGATGGGAATGAGGTCTGTAAAGAGCAGTGCATTGATGCCCATTGCCTGCCAGGCAGGATGAACAGCGATGAGGCATAGCTCCACTTCTTCTTCGCGTTTGAACTTAAGGGCACGTAACAGGTGATACCATCCGAAGGGGAACAGCCTTCCACCGGACTTCTGTAGAGCTCGTGAGATACTAGGCATTGTTACACAGCATGAAACGAGGTTACCCTCATTATCTTCCACCATTGGCAGCAAACGGAAATCAAGCAAATGGATGTATTGGTTAACGAAAGCATCAGCCTCTTCCTCGGAATGCGGTGTATAGCCAAAAAGATGACTGTAGGCTTCATTAAACAATTTGAATATTTTGCGACCATAACCCTCTTTCTGAACTTCACTGGGTGTGAGTTTCCTTACCTTCAGACCATACATATTAGTCACAATCCTATGGACACGGACAAAACGTTCTGGAACTTCTTTGGGAACCTCCACTTTCATCTGCACCCAGTCCACTTCTTTGCCATAGCCGTGTAAGGTCATATGCTCAGGATAGTAAGCAGGATTGTAGATGGTAATGGCAGAACCCAGTTGGTCGAAGTCCTCTACGAGCATTCCTTCCTTATCATAGTCGGAAATACCCAAAGGTCCTTGAATGGTGTCCATACCTTTGCTGCGCCCCCAGTCTTCTACAGCTTTCAGTAGGGCACCGGAGACATCAACATCATCCACGAACTCTATCCAACCAAAGCGTACACAGTTGTTTTTCCAGATTTGATTGGCTTTATAATTAATAATACCCACAATACGGCCTACTGTCTCACCTTTTTCGTTGTAGGCAACGAAGGGAGCTATGTCACAATGTAGCAGACCAGGGTTATGCTTTGGTTTAAACCAGTCTCGCACGTCAGATTCCATGTCAGGTACATAATATGGATTGCCTTTATATATCTTCTTGGGAAGAGCTACAAAGTCGTTCATTTGACGTTTGGTTTCGACTGTCTTAATGGCGCATTTCATGCTTATATTTATATTAAGAAATTATTATGCGTGCGCGCATAGTGCGCAATAATCGGGTGCAAAGATACAAATAATTATCCAAAATCACATTATATAAAGGGGTAAATTTATACAATTGTTCCCTTTTTCGTGATATAATGAGAATTTTTGGCAACAAGGAATAGAGGGTAAGGGACAAAAAAGAGGCGAAAACCATGCTACAGAATTAATATTTGCAGCAGGCTTTCGCCTCTTTTATTGTATAAAATGGGCAAGAGGTTAGTCCTGTCCCTCTGTCATCTGTTCGTCAACGGCTTTTATCTTCTGTGCCAAGAGGTTGAGCTCGTCACGAAGTTTCTCCACTTTCTTGTTCATGGCCTCGACCAGAGAATTGCCTTTCTTGCTGTTTGACGAAAGGAATCCGATATTATTCTCATAGGTCTTGATTTCTGTGACCATTCGCTCGTAGGCACGTTGCATGCGCTGACGTTCTGTATCGAGTGAACCGGATTCTTTTTCTATTCTGTGTTGTAAGTTAGCACGGAAGTTGTTGAGACGACGCTTTGCCTGACTGACACCATAAGCGTCATAGATTTTGTCGCAGAGGGCACGATACTCTTTGTAGAGTGTTTCCTTGTCGCGGAAGGGTACATGTCCCACTTCGCTCCATTTCTGTTGGAGTTCCTTGACCTGTGCGATGATATTCTCGCCCTCGGTTTCTGCCAGTTCCTTGAGCTGGGCTATGATGCCGAGTTTCTGCTCCTTGTTTGCCTTTTCCTCGTTGCGTGTGTCAGCTGTAGCGGCCTGTCTTGCCTCGAAGAACTGGTCGCAGGCTGCGGTGAAACGCTTCCAGAGGTCTTCGCTATATTTACGGGGAACGGTGCCTATTTCCTTCCATTGCTTCTGCAGGTTGATGAGGATGTCACCGGTAGAGCGCCATTCGGTGCTTTCCTTGAGAGACTCGGCCTTTTCTACCAATTCCTTCTTCTTTGCAAGATTGGCATTAAGTTCCTCCTTGAGGTTGTGGAAGAAGGTAGTCTTCTTCTCGAAGAAGGCATCACATCCCTGACGGAAGCGTTCGAAGATGGCTGTATTCATCTTCTGCGGAGCGAAGCCAATGGTCTTCCATTCTGCTTGGAGCTCCTTGATTTTCTGTGTAATGGCATCCCAATCAGCAAAGGTCTTGAGCCCGTCTGTCTCGAAAGCTTCGAGTTGTTCGCAGAGAGCAGTCTTCTTTGCCAGGTTTTCTTCTTCGCGTGCCTTGATGCCCTCGAAATATGCCTGGTGCTTCTTGTTGATGACGGTAGAAGCCTCTTTGAACTTTGCCCATACCTCTTCGCGAATCTCTTTTGCGACAGGTCCCGTCTCCTTCCATTCTTGGTGAAGAGTTTGCAATTGGTTGAAGGCCTGCAAGACATCGGGATTATCGGCGAGAGCTTCTGCCTGTTCTATGAGGCGAGACTTTATTTCGAGGTTCTTCTTGAAGTCATAGTCGCGCAACTCATGTCCGAGTTTTAACAGGTCGTAGAACTGCTCCACATAGAGCTGATAGTTTTTCCACAATTCTGTAGCGCGTTCTGCGGGAACAGCCTTTTTCTCTTTCCATTCATTTTGGAGAGCCTTGAACTCGTCGAAGTTTTTGTTAGCCTCTTCGGGTGTGGAGGCAAGCTGCTGTATGCGTTCCAGAATTTCGAGTTTGCGCTTCAGGTTGTCTTGCTTCTGCTTTTCCAAAGCCTCTTGGATAGCTGCGCGACGTTCGCGAATGGTTTGCATTGCTTCGCGGAAAACGGGTTCTGCAGGGTCAATCTGTGGTACAAACTTTTCTTCTTCGCCGCCTGCCTCAATAAAGGCATTGAAGGCTGCTTGCAGTTCGGCATTATGGAACTTGTAGAAGAGCTGTTTGAGCAGGTTGAGTTCTGTCTTGTCACCCACCTCATCGCTTTGCGCGATTTCCTGCACACGTGCCACGACTTCCTCCTTTGTTCGGAAGGTCTGTTCTGCAATGTGTTGCTCGGCTTCAGGAAGTTGCTCGGGTTCCTGTTCGGATTCTACTTCAGGTTCCAGCTCAGGTTCAGACACGGGCTCCGGCTCTGGTTCAGGTTGGGTCTCTGGTTCTGGTTCAACCTCCTGTTCCTGTTCCTGTTCCTGTTCGGATTCTGGTTCTGGTTCAACCTCCTGTTCCTGTTCCTGTTCCTGTTCAGGCTCGGATTCCGGTTCTGGTTCAACCTCGGGTTGAGTTTCGGCTTCAACCTTTGTTTCTGGCTCAACTTCGGGTTCAACAACCTGTTCGTTTGCCTGCTCAACTACTTGTTCACTTGCCTGTTCGGCTGTAATCTCAGAAGACTGCTCAATGGCAGTGGTCTCGTTAGTCTCTAAGGAGTCCATCAAAAGAGTTTAAAATTAAAAGTTAAAATTAAGAATTATCTATATAAGCGGATGCAAAATAAACAAAAAAAGCCCTAACCTGCAAGGAAAGAGCTTCTTTTTTCTTCTGTTTATTAAAAAAACTATTATGAATTGTGAATTATGAATTATGAATGAAGGACTAAATCCAGGTTTTGTGCTTGAAATACCACATGAACAGAATGGTGACACCTATCGAGAGGAACATTGCAAGGGGGAACCCCCAGACGGCACTCTCCATGCCGTTCACCAGGTTCATGCCGAAGAGGCTTGCAATGAGCGTTGGGAACATCAGAATAATGCTGATACTGGTGAGCATTTTCATCACCGAACTCATGTTATTGTTGATGATGTTGGCATAGGTGTCCATCGTCGAGTCGAGGATGTTGGCGTAGATGTTGGTGGTCTCTCGCGCCTGGCTCATCTCGATGCCTACGTCCTCTATCATGTCGGCATCCAGTTCGTCGATAGGCAGTTTGAATTTGAGTTTGGAAAGCAGGTTCTCGTTGCCTCGGATGGAGGTGACAAAGTATGTGAGGCTGTCTTGCAGGCGGCTCAGGGAGATAAGATCGGCATTGCTGACATTCCTGTCGAGGTTCTGCTTAGCCTTGTCGATACGGGCGCTGATCTGCTTGAGTCGCTTCAGGTACCAGACGGCACAGGAGAGGAAGAGACGGAATATCATATCGACGGAATCGACGAAGCCCAGACCTCGTTTCTGCTGATAGGAGACAAAGTCTATCATCATATTTGTCTCGAAGTTGCAGACGGTAATGAGCACGTCGCCCTTCATGATGATACCTAGCGGGATGGTGGTGTAGGGGGTTCTGCTTTTTGTTTCCTTGACATAGGGGATACGCAGAATGATAAGCACCCAGCCTTCATCGATGTCATAGCGGGCACGTTCGTCCGTATCGGCGATATCGCTGATGTAGTAATCGGGAATTTTGAGCGTTGATTCCAGGAAGTTAACATCTTCCTCGGTGGGGCAGGTTACTTGCACCCAGCAGCCGGGCTGCCATTCTTCAATGGTACGCAGACCATTCGAAGTGTTCCAGTAAGTTCGCATCGTCTAAGTTCCTCCTCTTTTTTAGATTGGGGTACATGCACAGAAATCTTTGGCTCCTTCTCGAGCGTGCATGACGATGCAGACTCCGGAGCGCTAAGAATTGTAATTATCCGCGTGATAGTCGTCCATTGTTGTTATAGAAAAGAATAGCTTTGTTTAATGTTTTTGTTGGGCTACCCGGACTCGAACCAGGAAAGGCAGGACCAGAATCTGCAGTGTTACCATTACACCATAGCCCAATGTTTTAATTTTCACCGTTTCATCTTTCGTTGGGCTACCCGGACTCGAACCAGGAAAGGCAGGACCAGAATCTGCAGTGTTACCATTACACCATAGCCCAATATATTCGCGCGTCTCTACGCACGTTTGCGTTTTGCGCCGCAAAGTTACAGCTTTTTTGCGAACTCACAAATCTTTATGCTAAAAAATTTAAATTATCCTCAATTCCTTGTCCTTCTACCCATAATTTTTCACTTTTCATTTTTCACTTTTCACTTTTCTTCGTACCTTTGCACCCAAATCCTTATATACCTATATTTTATTATTAAGCGAATGAAAGGAAAGAATGAGTTGGTAGAGGCCATTGTGGCCGGACTGCAGGACAAGAAGGGACGAGACATTGTGGTGGCTGACCTCACCGATATTCCCGATGCCGTATGCCGCTACTTCGTCATCTGTTCGGGTGGTTCGCCACAGCAGATACAGGCGTTGGCACACTCGGTGGGCGAAACTTGCCGTACCAAGGTTGCCACAAAGCCTTTGGCTGTTGATGGCTTGCGGAGTGCTGTGTGGGTTGCAATGGACTATGCCGATGTCATCGTACACATCTTCCTGCCCGATTTGCGTGCCTTCTACGATATCGAGCATCTTTGGGCCGATGCCGACCTTCGCAACATTCCTAATCTCGATTGACTCCGAATGATATGAGCTACGACAAGAATAAAAACAAGAACAAGAACAAAAAGGAAAAGCCACAGATAAGTCTGACCTGGATATATATGATTATCGCCATCGCCTTGGGTTATTTGCTCATGAACGGCGACAGTTCGCTTCTATCCGGTGCCTCCTCGCGCAACGCCACATACAGTGAGTTCAAGAATTTTGTGGAGCAGGGCTATGCCTCCCGCATCATCGTCAACAAGAAGGAGGGCTCGCTTCAGATGTTTGTTGAGCCCAGCCATATTCGCGATGTCTTTCGCGACCAAAAGATAGATCAGGGAGTACGCTATTCTGTCATCGTGCAGTTCCCCTCTGCCGACAAACTTGAGGATTTCATCAGCGAGCAGCAGGACCAGGAACATTTCTCTGGTGAAATAGAGTATCGTCAGGGGGATAACGACTTTATGTCTTTCTTCTGGAGCTTTGGCCCCCTCATCCTCATTATATTCTTTTGGCTCTTCCTTATGCGTCGCATGGGTGGTGCAGGAGGCGATGCTGGAGGCCCGATGGGCATCTTCAATGTCGGCAAGAGCCGAGCCAGGTTGGTTGAGAAGGACGAAGACAACAAGGTGACCTTTGCCGATGTGGCAGGACAAGAGAGCGCCAAGCTCGAGGTTCAGGAAATCGTGGAATTCCTCAAGAATCCGTCCCGCTACACCGAGCTGGGCGGCAAAATACCCAAAGGTGCACTCCTCGTAGGTCCTCCGGGAACGGGTAAGACACTTCTGGCTAAAGCTGTTGCAGGCGAGGCTGATGTTCCCTTCTTCAGCATGTCGGGCAGTGACTTCGTGGAGATGTTCGTAGGTGTTGGTGCCAGTCGTGTCCGTGACCTCTTCCGCCAAGCGAAGGAGAAAGCTCCCTGCATCATTTTTATCGATGAAATCGACGCTGTTGGACGTGCCCGCAGTCGTGGAGTTCAGGTTGGTGCCAACGATGAACGTGAGAGCACCCTCAACCAGCTCCTTACCGAAATGGACGGTTTCGGTACCAATAGTGGTGTCATCATCATGGCTGCCACCAACCGTGCCGACATCTTGGACAAGGCCCTGCTTCGAGCTGGCCGTTTCGATCGTCAGATATACGTTGACCTGCCCGATGTGAGCGAGCGTAAGGCAATCTTCCTGGTTCACTTGAAGCCAATCAAGACCGACGACTCACTCGACATAGATTTCCTTGCCCGACAGACTCCGGGCTTCAGCGGAGCCGATATTGCCAATGTTTGCAACGAGGCTGCACTCATCGCTGCCCGAAGCGGAAAGAAGGCTGTTGACAAGGACGACTTCCTTGCTGCTGTGGATCGCATCATTGGTGGTTTGGAGAAAAAGAACAAGGTGATGACAGCTGAAGAGAAGCGCACCATTGCCCTCCACGAGGCCGGTCACGCCACCATCAGCTGGCTGCTGCAGTATGCCAATCCGTTGGTCAAGGTCACCATCGTGCCCCGAGGCCGAGCCCTTGGCGCTGCTTGGTATCTGCCCGAAGAACGTCAGATAACGACCCGTGAACAGATGCTCGACGAGATGTGTGCCACTTTGGGAGGCCGTGCCGCAGAGGAACTCTTCTGCGGACAAATCAGCAGCGGAGCCATGAACGACCTGGAGCGCGTTACCAAGCAGGCTTACAGCATGATAACTTACATGGGAATGAGCGACAAACTGCCCAATCTCTGCTACTATGACAATCAGGAATACGGTTTCCAACGCCCCTATTCTGAAGCTACGGCACAACTTATTGACGAAGAGACCAAGGCAATGATTGCAGAGCAGTATGCCCGTGCAAAGGACATCCTGAGCAAGCATTCCGAAGGTCATGCAGCCCTTGCCGAACTGCTCATCGAGCGCGAAGTCATCTTTGCCGAGGACGTGGAACACATCTTCGGTCCCCGCCCCTGGTCAAGCCGTTCAGATGAACTCTTGACAGACACTCCCGAACCTACCACAGAGGGAGAAACAACTATGAACTCATAACTATGAACTATGAACTTGCATAGCCTCATCATTCGCACCTTGACTGGCGTCATTTATGTGCTGCTGCTTGTCGGCTGCACCATCTATAGTCCCGTCAGTGCTTTCTTTTTCTTTGCCATCATAACGGCTGCCACACTGTGGGAGTTCGGCTCGCTCATGAACGCCCATGTCCATTCCCAAATGGTGCGCCCTGTCAATTCGATGGCAGGTGTCGTACTCGTGGCTGCCGTGTGGCTCAGTACCATTGCCAACCCGCAGACAGCACAGACGTTTGCACTCTTCGGCCTGTTGCTCATATACATCATCGTGAGCGAACTTTACCGTCACTCAAAAAATCCTTTACGGAACTGGGCGCTCTGCTTCGCCTCGCAGATATATGTTGCATTGCCATTTGCCCTGCTACCCTTGCTCAGCATTGGCTTTAACGCGGAAACGGGCGAATTGGTTTATTCCTGGATTTATCCCCTTGCCCTTTTCATCTTCCTATGGGTGAACGACACCTTCGCCTATCTTTGCGGCTGCTCGTTGCAGAAGTTCTTCCCGGCCAAACTGTTTCCGAGCATCTCGCCCAAGAAATCATGGATAGGGAGCATCGGCGGTGCCATCTTCACCCTTGTTGCAGCTGTTCTTATTTATTATTGGCAACCCGAGACGATGCCCCTTTGGCGCTGGATAGGCTTCGCCCTTGTCGTCATTGTCTTTGGCACATGGGGCGACCTGGTAGAGAGCCTCATCAAACGACATCTTGGCATCAAGGACAGTGGTAAGATACTCCCAGGACACGGAGGTATGCTCGACCGCTTCGACAGCGCCCTTCTTTCCATCCCTGCCAGCGTCATCTACTTCGTGCTGACGTAAGTTAAAAAACAAAAATCCGCACAAAGCGAAAAATAATTCTTAATTCTTAATTTATTTGTATCTTTGCGGCGCAATTAGCGAATTGCACTGCAAAATGCCCAGATGGTGGAATTGGTAGACACGAGGGACTTAAAATCCCTTGGCCAGTGATGGCCGTACGGGTTCGATTCCCGTTCCGGGCACTAGCAGCAAGCGGCAGCCGCTCCCAAGCAGCTGTCGCTCTTTTTGTTAAAAAACAATTCGTGTAAATCCGTGTAATCCGTGTTCAAATAAAAACACTAAAAATGAAAATCTAAAATCACAATATTATTCCCTTGATAATATAGTTTTATAATGGTTTTAACGAAAGCGATGTATTTATTCCAAATTCTTTACATTTTTCCGTTGCATATATCAAATGTTGAAAATTGCCAAAAATTTGCAAAATGCAGTTTTTAGGCAAAAGATTTGGAAATTTGAAAAATATTTTATAATTTTGCAACCGGACCATCGGAAATGGCAAAAAGTCGCCATTTCAATGAAAAATTTCATTTTTACACAAGGGTTCCTCCTAGGTTGCTCCAACGCCTCTCCAACGCCTCTCTAACGCCTCTCTAACCCGGGTGGTATTTTTAAGGTTGGGAATGAGTTCTTTTTCTTTTGAAAAATCTTAACAAGAGGAAAGGAGGGGTAACAAAGATAACTTTGGAACATCTCCCCGAGCCTAATGACTTTCTTTATTCTTCAAGTTGTTTTTTAGGCAGTATAAAGAGTTAAGGTGATACCTGAAAAACATGTATAGGTGACAAACGGAGCGAATAAGCAATCAAAAGAGCAATTATTTTTTGAAATAATTGCAGAAAATCATAATTTTGCACGCGATTAAAAACAGATAGAATATGGAAACAACAATAAAACATCATAGGGCACGGGTCTCGTTCCGATTCCAACCCGTCTTGGTGGACCGCCTTAGGACAGAAGCAAAGCGATGCAATCTCAGCGTCAACAGTTATGTTGAGGAAAGATTGTCCGCCCTGCTTTTCGACACTCCTAACGCCACCACCTTGTCTGCCATGCAGGAAACTCTTTCTGGCAAGTATGCGGGTGAAATAGACACTACTACGCGTGAATCCTTCATCAACTCTATTCTCGGTCGTGAAGAAGGTTAGGTATAGCACACAGTTTCGTAAAGACTTCAAACGATACAAAAACAAGCCCGAGAAAGTTGACGCATTGAGGAATCTTACCAAGCTGTTTGAAGAAGGCAAACCAATACCTCCGGAATACTCTCCCCATCCTCTCTCTGGCAAATACAAAGGCTTCATGGAGTGTCACATAGAGAATAACTTTCTGTTGATATGGTTTGACGAGAGCCAACAGATAGTATGTTTTGAACGTCTCGGCACCCATCACGAACTATTTGGAATATAAAACAATTAACTCAACATCAAAAACATAATAAACTTATATTCTTAAACAAAATGAAACAAAAATTACTAAACAAACTATGGCTGCGGGTCGGGATGATCGTAGCTGTAATGACTACCGCCCTAGCTGGAACAGTGAAAGCAGAGAGTTATGAAAAGGACTTTAGTAACGATGACCTAGAAGACATGCTATATGGCAGCTATTTGGATGCTTCTTCTTATTGGAAAGTTCCAGAAACGGCTGGCAATACAGCAATAATTACCATCCCAATAACCTCTCAGCCTACAAGTGGCATTACAATTACGTTTAATATTGCCACTTTTGGCAGTGGTACAAATCCTTCTAGCTCTAATACTACTATAACGGCTGTTGGAACTGAAAGTGGATCTAATTGGTCTGGCAGTGGTGTTTCTACTTATCCATCATCATCGACATTTGTTAATGGTGTAATGACAATAACCAAACCTAATTCTCCAACCACTCTGTCTGGTTTGGAAATTACCATGGGAGTAAATTCAGGAGTTAAAATATTTAGGTTAAAAAGCATTACTATTTCATATACAACAGGTTCTAGTTCTACTACATACTCAGTAACCTACGATGCCAATGGTGGTACTGGTACAATGACAGACTCAAAAAGTCCTTATTCATCAGGTGCTTCTGTTACCGTTTTGGGCAATTCATTCAATCGAGATGGATATACCTTTAGTAAATGGAATACAGCCGCAAATGGTTCTGGCACTGATTACCATAAAGACGACACTTTCATTATCAATACTAACACTACATTGTATGCCCAATGGGAAGAGCAAAGT
>JAGCNQ010000235.1 GCA_017645845.1 Bacteroidaceae bacterium | reverse complement strand
GGGAGGGGAGTTACTGCGCATATCGTCAGCGGTAGCCGCTCCCTCCCTTGTAGGGGAGGGGCTGGGGTGGGGTCAGTAACCTTAGTTATATAGAAGCATCCAAGTAAGAGTCCACGCTTGGAAGCGTCGAATCCTTCTGCAAAGCGTATAACCAGTCATATAGAAGAACTATATCAATGAAAGAAAAACTATTATCGGTTTTGATAATGCTGCTGACAGGTTCGTCAGCAGATGGTGTAAATCAATAAATCCAAAGAACAAAAAAGCGATATGGAAGAAATCAGAATCTATCATTCCCCTTGGCGCATGCTGCTATTGGCCTTGGTATGCTTTGTTTTCGTTGCTCTTAGCATCTTGATGCTTAATAATCCCAAGAACGGTTTCCATGTGCTCGTAGCATGGCTTGGCATCGCATTCTTCGGAATGGGCGGTCTTTTCATGCTCTATGCCACGCTGAGGGAGAGGCTGACGGGCAAGCCGTTCCTGACGATTACCGACACCTGCATCATCTACCTAGGCGTAAAGCAAACTGTCATCAACTTTGCCGATGTGAAATCGTTTGAAGTGGTGAAGATGAAAGACCAGAAGTTCGTCGCCATCCACTATAAGCCTAATGTAGAACAGCAAAAGATGGATAAAGCCAGTAGTGTTGGCCGCGGCATCCGTTCTCTGAACCGCCGACTGGTGAATGCCCAGGAAAACATCTCCACCACAGGCACAGGCATGAAGGCAGAAGAGCTGTGCGACCTGCTAAACGAAAGGCTGGGGAGTTGAGGAGCTGCTGGAAGAAGCCAAGTTCATGGTGGAAATGGAGATAGAAAACAATAAAAAGTTGGAGTTTTCTTTATAAACTATGGGGCCTAAGGGTCCAGCGACAATCAAAACAAGAATATGGATGATAAAACGTTATATAAATATGAGCAAAACAATAAGTATTATTGACAAGGAGTACAAGCAATGGGTGAAAGGCCTTGTTATGCGCTATCGTAAAAGCCAAATAAGAGCGGCTGTCAAAGTAAATACCGAGCAACTGCTGTTCAATCTCAGTCTGGGCAAAGATATTGCCGAGCGGCAGGAGGAGAATAAATATGGATCCAGATTCTATGCCTCACTCAGTAGGGATTTGAAGGAAGAAATACCTGATGTGGAAGGACTCTCGGAGTCAAACATCAGATACTGCAAAAGGTTTTACCTCCTTTACTGTCAAACTATTGAGAATCTTCCACAACTTGTGGAAGAATTGGAAAGCAAGAATCTTCCACAGGTTGTGGAAGAATTGTGCAGCATACCTTGGGGACATCACAGGTTGAAATGAAACTGAAGGAAGCTTTGCTCACCAACATCACTAATTTTCTTGTTGAGTTAGGATCTGGATTCTCGTATGTAGGACGTGAATACAGATTACAACTCGGCGAAAAAGAAAAGTTTATCGACTTGCTGTTTTATCACTTGAAACTGAGATGTTACGTTGTTGTAGAGGTAAAAATTGATGACTTTGATTTTCCTGACGTGGGACAGATTGGCGGTTATATAGTCGCATGTAACCATATTTTGAAACGTCCTGACGACAATCCAACCATTGGACTTCTGATATGCAAGAAAAAGAATGGTTTACTGGCTCAATATTCTCTGGAATCAAGCAGTCAGCCTATTGCCATATCATCATACGAACTGGAACAATTCTATCCTGTAAAAGTAGAGGGAGCTCTGCCGACCATAGAGGAGATTGAAGAGAAACTGAATGAAGAAAACGAATAATCGCTATTCTCGTCTGTCATCTCTAAAACCTGATATGCTAAGTTTTTTCATAAAAATATCTAAAATGTTGGTTGTTTGAAAAAATATGCCTATATTTGTCAGCAAAAACAAAAACTATAGTACTATGATAGACGTAAAAGAGACCCTGCAGAAAGCAGAAGAGAGAATGGAGATGGCCGCATTGTTCCTGGAAGAGGAGCTGAACCGCATCCGTGCCGGACGTGCCAACGTGGCCATACTCGACGGAGTGAGAGTGTCGAGCTACGGCTCGAAGGTTCCCCTGAACCAAGTGGCAACCATCAACTGTCCTGATGCGCGAACCATAGCCATCAAGCCTTGGGACCGCAAGCAGATAAAGGACATCGAGAAGGGAATCATGGACAGCGACGTAGGCATCACGCCGGAGAACAACGGCGAGGTGATCCGACTGACCATCCCTCAGCCTACAGAGGAGCGCCGCCGCGACCTGGTGAAGCAATGCAACAAGATTGCAGAGAAGGCCAAGGTGGAGGTGCGCAACGTGCGCGGCGACATTAAGGACAAGCTGAAGAAGGCCATCAAGGACGGACTCTCGGAGGACAACGAGAAGGACGCCGAGCTGGAGCTGCAGAAGTTGCACGACAAGTTCATCAAGAAGCTCGACGCGCTCATCGAGGCAAAGAACAAGGAAATCATGACAGTGTAAAATAGTTAGGAGTTAGAAGTTAGGAGTTAGAAGTTAGGAGTGAAAGACCAATGACCGCCAAACTCCTAACTTCTAACTCTTAACTCCTAACACAAATGGCAAAGGGTCTTGTTGTTAAGAACACAGGGAGCTGGTACACCGTCCTTACCGACGATGGCCAGTTCCTTGATTGTAAGATAAAGGGACGTTTCCGACTACAAGGAATTCGCAGCACCAATCCCGTGGCCGTGGGCGACAGGGTGGTGGTGAAACCCACCCCCAACCCCTCCCCAAGGGAGGGGAGTTTGAATAGAAAAAGTAACCAGCTCCCCTCCCCTGGGGAGGGGTTGGGGGTGGGGCTGATCACCGAGATTGAGGACCGCCGCAACTACATCATCCGAAAGTCGCAGAACCTCTCGAAGCAGAGCCATATCCTGGCCGCCAATGTAGACCAGGCGTTGCTCATCGTCACCGTGAGCCACCCCGAGACAAGCACCACGTTC